>JAHECY010000140.1 GCA_024641505.1 Gammaproteobacteria bacterium | reverse complement strand
ACGGTTGTCCCACCGTTGTCCCGCCGTTACCCCACGGTTGTCCCACCGTTGTCCCACGGTTGTCCCACCGTTGTCCCGCCGTTACCCCGCCGTTGTCCCACGGTTGTCCCACGGTTGTCCCACCGTTGTCCCGCCGTTACCCCACGGTTGTCCCGCCGTTGTCCCGCCGTTACCCCGCTGTTACCCCGCCGTTGTCCCACCGTTGTCCCGCCGTTACCCCACCGTTGTCCCACCGTTACCCCGCCGTTACCCCGCCGTTGTAGGGTGCGTATGACGCACCGTGTTTCCTGATACCACGTCGACACCTACGGGGTTCGCTCGAAGCATCATGGTGTACCCGTGCAAAATCGGCATGCGGCTGGCATCGGTAACCCGTTGATAAGCAGAACAGATAGTAGTTTCAAGCAGCTGTTACTCATCGGTTACCGTGCAGGTGCTAGAGTTTTTCGTGCTGATGTAGCATTGGTGGAAAAAACCTAAAATTGCACAATAATTCAGCAAATTCGTGAGCATGAATGCGACTGGAAATATGCGTCGTTAACGCAGGGGGAGAGAGAATGAAAACACACGGGTTGTTTTTGATGGGTATCATGTTGCTGGCCGGCCAGGGTTGCGCCACGCAACAGAAGCTATTCACCGTTCGAGGGTCCGAAGATTTACTGCACACGAACCCCATAAAGAAGATCGCAATTATTGCCGAAGCCAAACTCATGCGGCCGCGCATGGGCGGTAAGACTTCGGCGCTGAGCTTGACGGAAAGCAAGCTGCTGGTCGAGGATTCCATTCCTAAACTGAAACAGGCGTTCGAGGCTAAGGGCTATGAAGTGGTATTTGCGGAGCCGGCCGGTGTCGGTTTTTACTGGTATGGGCCGGGTGAATATTGGGTTTACAATTATGATGCCAAGACCGGTGAACCGGACAAATGGCTGGTAACTCGGCAAGACGCCGTGTTTGAATATCCAGTGGTGCTCGGCAATGCATCACTGCATACGGCAGTAACTGCAGAGTTCGACGGTATTTACGACGCTTACAGCGTCGGGCGCTTACTGGCATACGAACCGCAACCGAAAAACCTCGCTGCCATCGCCGCCGTGACCAAGGCTGACACCGTTTGTTTCGCACGTCTCTGGGGGGATCGTTATTCCGCCGGACGTAAAGCCGGGGACATGGCGCTCTCCCTGGCGGCCGCGCTGTTTGGCGTGGTGCGCACCAATACCTTGCGCGAAGAACGTACCGTGCATATCCTGTGCGGCGACGCCGGCAGTGGCAAAATCGTTTGGCAACAAGCACATGCCGAAAATGGTGATCCCTTGGCGCATGTTTCGGCGAGCGGTAGCGCGGGCGATGTACCAGCGGCTGATGCCGGCAGTGGCGCCGAATTCGATCAGGATGACAATTTTTTCCGCAAGGCCATCGCCGAACTTCCCGAGGTATCGCACATTTTGGCCAGTGACTGCAGCGTGGTGGACAGGGTCAGAAGTCTGATCAGCTGCGATCAACAAAGTGGCGAGGATTTTGTGGCCGTTACGGCTGATACCATGTAACCGAGGGAGAACTTCCAATGAGCAATAACAATATCAAAATGATCATGGTGGCGGCAGCGGGCTTGTTCCTGGCCGCGTGTGGCGGCATGCAGCCGATCCATAAAGCCGCGCTGGACGGAAATTTGTCACAGGTCCGGACTTTGGTTGATCAGGGCAACAACGTCAATGCCCGTAGTGCCGCCAACAGCGGATATGCGCAATATACACCGCTGGCGTTGGCCATCGAACACGGGCATAGCGACGTCATCAGTTATTTGTTGGACCACGGAGCTGATGTCAATGCCGCGACCGCCACCGGCAATACGCCATTGCACGTTGCCGCCTATAACGGGTTGACGGATGTTATTAAACTGTTATTGGGAAAAGGCGCGAATGTTCATGCCAAGATGAAAAATGGCGTGACACCACTGCACATGGCGGCGATCGCCGTGCACGACAATATTGCCGCCATGCGCATGTTGTTGGATAACGGCGCCGACGTTAATGCCGGCAGAGCAACGGAAGTCGGTACCCCTCTGGAAAAAGCGGCGTATTACGGCAACGCGGCGGTCGCCGAGTTCCTGTTCAGCAGGGGCGCTGAAGCTGACGCCAGAGACAGTTATGGCGGAACCGCGTTGCACATGGCGGCAAAATTCGGCCGGGTGCAATATGCGCAAACCCTGCTGGTGCACCATAGCGATGTCAATGCGCAACGTAAGGACCGGGCGACGCCCCTGCATTGGGCTGCGGTTAACGGCAGAGCGACCATATCTGAAATGCTGATTGATAACGGCGCCTCGGTGACGGCCACCAACGACCAGGGGGAAACGCCGCTGGAAGTCGCTGTTAACGCGAAATTCGAGGCGACCGTGGCGTTGCTCAAGACCTACGAAACCGGCCAGGTTTCCGTTACGCGCAGCGATGCCGATTGAGACCGAAGCGGTGGCGCCGCTGTCGACGCTCCGCGATCGTCAATCGCGTAACTGCAAATAGAGCGATTCAGTTTGCGCCGATGGCGGCATGCCCAGCGTCGAGGCCAGTACCCGGCGGCAACGTTCGTAGGTGGCGTGTGCCTCGCTGGGGCGGCCGGCGCGACTGTAGCACTGAATGAGGCCGCGATACATCGGTTCGCTCAGGGGGTCCACCAGTAACGCTTGATGATAGTAGCGTGCCGCGTGTTCATGCATGTTTGCCTGGGCTAATAAGTTTCCGGCGCGGTCGATACAGTTGATCAACTGATGGTGCATGTTTTCCTGGGTGGCGATGTTCCAGCCGTGAGCGCTGAAATCCTGCAGGAAATGACCGCGATACAGGCTGAATACGTGCTGCATCAGCAACTCGACATCCGTCAAGGTCCCCTCGGCGAGCGCCTGATCCAGTTTTTGCAGCAGTTGTTGGCAGTGCCACAAGTCCACCCAGCACCGGCAATCGTCAAGGCTCAGCCGTCCCTGACTGTGACGGATCGTTAATGGATCATCGAGCAAGCGTCGCAGTCGTTGTACCGTCGTGATTAGCGAACGGTAAGCGTTGTCCGGTTCCGCTTCCGGCCACAGGGTGTCAAGGATGCGCGCTTCGGGTATTTCCCGACCGCCGTATGCGATCAGGATCATGAGCAATTCCAGCGGTTTGCGTTGCGCTTTACCGCTGGTTTGCAGTACCGCTCCTTTGACCGTCAACGTCACCGGGCCGAGGGTGGTTACTCTGCTGCGCCATGGCCAGGGCGCACAAGTCAGCGGCGACACGGCGGGGACCAGGTTGCGGCGTCGGACCAGGTCCTGGACGTATGCGGTCTCAATACCGGCGTTCAGCGCGCGCACGCACAGATCCGCTATCTGTTCACCCAGCCACCAGTAGCAGTTGTAGTGCATTTGCTGGCGGCCGGATCGCAGGGTCCTGCGCAGGACTGCTAAAGCCGCGTCATCCCGGTGCGTGTTGAATAATAATCGACAGGCCAGCAATTGGGCGGGGAACACGATGACATCGAGCTTGGTGCTGCGGGCGAGACGCAATGCCGCCGCCAGTTGCCGGCGGGCGCCGGCGATATCTTGCTGCGAGCTTAATACCTGCGCCATGCCGAGTCCCGCCAATGCGATCAGAAACGGCATACCGATTTGCCGAGCCAGTTCCTGCGCCACGCTCTGGTGCCGTAACGCGGCCGGGTAATCGCCCGCGCGTAGATGCATCCAGGCGAAGATACAGGCCCGGTATGCCACATCGATCGGTTGTTGCTCCAGGGGGAGATCACCGGCGGCTTGATGGAGTTTGACGATAGTGTCCTGGTCATCGTGGGCGATGGCGCTGGCCAGCGCATTGGTTGTAATCTGCGGTGTCCAGATATTGATGCCGGTTGCTGCCGCATGTTCCAGGCCGCTGGCGCTGTGCTCCATGCACTGGTCATGATTTCCCGCCACGCTGGCGTACCAGGCCAATACCGCGTACAGCGTGTGCATGGCCATCGGACCGGGCCGTTGCGTTTTGGCGATGCGTAAAGAGTCTTCCAGTAAGGCGAACGCTTCATTCATGCGTCCGAAGAATATCCAGAGGTAGGCGACGTTTTTTCGCCCAAGGATACCCAGATCGATATCCTCAACGTGCGCCAGCACCCCGAGCAGGTCCCCGGCGACTTGACAGATGCGGGGATGCTGCGGGCAACGCACCATCATCGCCGACAACAGACTGTACAAGACTCTCGCCTTTACTTCGGCATTGGGGAAATGGCCAGTGGCGCGCAGGCTATGTTCCAATGGATCAATCCAGGGATCCGCCAGTACCGAAGGCCCCATGGCGAACAACAGGGCATCGATCACTCCCGCGGCGGCCAGAGTTTGTCCCAGGGAATCCGCAGTCGCGGTGAACCGTGCGTGGGCTTTTTCCAGCCACGGTCGCGCAGCCATCGGGTTCCGAAATAATTGCGCCATACCTTGCCAGTACAACAGCCAGGGATCCGATTCCCGCAGCGCCGGCGGCAGCCGGTTGATCCACTCATGCACTGCGTGCATATTGCCCTGCGCGGCCAGTGCGCCGGCATGGGTGAGGATCACCCGGCACGCATCCGGCCAGTGATGCGCTTCGCAGTAGCTCTGTACCGCGGCATCCAGGAAGCCGTGTTGTTCCGCCAGTGCGGCGATTTGACGATTTATGTCATGCCATTCCGCGGTACTGAAATCAGCGCGCGCCTTGGCCAACAAGAAATCGCGGTATAAGGCGTGCAATTGGTAAGTCGGTACCGGTGTCGGATGGAAGGAAACAAAGCAATTGCTGTTGTATAACCGTAACATGGCATCAAGCGCGTCGTCACCGGCCAAGTCCCGCAACAACGGCTCGCTTACGGCGGGCAAAATACATATGCGCAACAGCAATGCCTGGGTTATGACGTCCAGCCGCGTGAATACCTCACTGGCAAAATAATCGAATACGCCTTGGGTTTCCTGCATCATCGGCATCATGTGGGGGGCTGCGCCATCGCGTCGATAGTCCAGCAGCAGCACGACGCCGGCGGTCCAGCCCCGGGTCAATTCGTGGAGTTGGCAGGCGCTGTTCGCGCTTATTGCCTTGCCACTCAGCAGCTTGGCGAGTTTGCCGATTTCTTTGGCGGATAAGGCCAGCGTTTCACCGGTAATGGTTTGCATGGCGCGGGCGGCGCGCAATTTTACATAGCAGCCGGGTGGAATCTGGCGGCTGATGAAAATGACACGGCAACTCGGCGGCAGATTCCGCAGGTTCGCGCTCAAAATGGCATGCAGCGGTGAATCGTCGGGCAAAGCTTGAGCGTTGTCGAACACCAGCGCATACGGCGGCGGTAACTGCGTCATCAGGGTCTGAAAGAAATGAGCGGCGAATTTTTCCAGGCCGAGCAGGGCGTCGGCGCTGCAACGCGGTAATGCCGAGGATAGCTGGGGATCACTTTGCAGGCACGCGGCCGTCAAGGATTGGAAAAATGTAGCGGGATCCGCATCATCGCCATCCAGTTGCAGCCAGGTCGGACGCAATTTTCTCGATGTCAGGTAGTCCGCCACCAGGGTCGATTTACCCATGCCCGGAGCGCCGTGGATCCAGAGTATCGGGGTGCCGTCATCCAACACCTTATGGACTGCCGGGCGAGTGAGCACCTTGCCGAGGCGGGGCGCGGTGCATTTGGCTTGCAGGGGCCGATATTGGGATTCCTTCATAAATTTCCCCACTTCTTATTCATTATCCCTACTAGCCAAAATATCGTTATTTTCTCAGCGGCAGGCGGCTTTACAGTAACATTAGTTATGCTGGTATAAAAACACACATCGGTTGGGTGATAGCTGCTGCAGGTGTGGAAAACCGGGTGATTTCATTGAACAGCCCTCAGCCGGGTGTCATGTCATCCGGGACGGGTCGGAATTATTACGCATGCGAGCCGATCGCGTGTAGCGGTCTGAGTATTATGTCAATGAGGCGCACCTCTGCAGTCGGGCGATGATTGGGTAAGGTGCTGAAAAATCCCGCGATATACCCGTTACCGCGGTCCGCCGCCGTGCTTTAGGTTTTCGATCTTGACGCGCCATTCCCGGGGGCCGGATTCATGCACAGAGACGCCGCGGCTGTCGACTGCAACCGTTACCGGCATGTCCGTCACCTCGAATTCATGGATTGCCTCCATGCCCAGGTCGGCGAACGCAACCACCCGTGCGGCCTTGATCGCTTTGGAAATCAGATAAGCGGCACCGCCGGTGGCGATCAGGTATACCGATTGGTGTTGCTTGATGGCGGCGATGGCGACGGCGCCGCGCTCGGCTTTGCCGATCATGCCGATGATACCGGTGCGCGTGAGCATGGTATCGGTGAACTTGTCCATGCGCGTGGCGGTGGTGGGGCCGGCGGGGCCGACCGCTTCGTCGCGTACCGCGGCCACCGGTCCCACGTAGTAGATGAATTTGTTGGTGAAGTCCACGCCCGCGGGTAACGGTTGACCTTGCTGCAGCAGATCCACCAGTCGTTTGTGGGCGGCATCACGGCCGGTAAGTATCTTGCCGGTGAGTAACAGCGTCTCACCCGGTTGCCAGTCCAGGATGTCTTGCTTGCGCAATGTTTCCAGATTGATGCGGCGCGCATTCTGGTCGGCGGTCCACTGAATGTTCGGCCAGTCTTCGAGCTTGGGCACCGGCAGATGCGCCGGACCCGTGCCGTCGAGAGAGAAATGCACATGACGGGTGGCGGCGCAATTGGGGATCAACGCCACGGGTTTGGAGGTGGCATGAGTAGGGTAGTCGCGTATCTTGACGTCCAGTACCGTGGTCATGCCTCCCAGGCCTTGAGCACCGATGCCCAAGGCATTCACTTTCTCATACAGTTCCAGGCGCAGCGCCTCCAGCGCGGTTTCCGGTTGCGGTTTGGCGCGTAATTTCTGGATATCAATAGGCTCCATCAAAGCTTCCTTTGCCAGCAGCGTAGCTTTCTCCGCGGTGCCGCCGATACCGATGCCTAACACGCCGGGCGGACACCAACCGGCACCCAGGCGCGGTACCACCTCCAGTACCCAATCGACGATGCTGTCCGAGGGATTGAGCATGGCCAATAGCGCTTTGTTTTCCGAGCCGCCACCCTTGGCGCTCACCGTGACGCCAACACGATTACCGGCGACCAGCCGGGTATGAATCACCGCCGGTGTGTTATCGCCGGTATTGCGCCGGGTACCCGCGGGATCCGTCACGATGGACGCGCGCAGTGGATTGTCGCTGTCTTGATAGGCCAGATGCACCGCCTCATTGACTAACTCCTCCAGGCTGCGATGTGTCTTCCATTGCACGGCCATCCCCACCTCGACAAAAACGACAACGATACCCGTGTCTTGACACAATGGGCGATGTCCCATGGCGCACATTTTCGAGTTGGTCAGGATCTGGGCAAGGGCATCCTTGGCGGCAGGGGATGCTTCTGCGCGGTAAGCCTCATGGAGTGCGTGGAGAAAGTCCGGCGGATGATAATATGAAATATATTGCAGGGCGTCAGCAATGGAGCTGATGAAATCACTTTCTGTGATGATGGTCTTGGGGTGCATGGCAGGTGACCGGTGGTTGAGGTGATTGTTGTAACATACCCTAAGTTGCATACTAAGACGATGGATTCAAAGAGATTTTTGTGGAAATGCGGCGTCGGCGCAAAATCGCGCGCGGTGTCAGGATACCTATTATATAACCGACCCGAATTTTTTCATGGTGCCGGGTGTCAAGACGTTCACGTAACTTGTTGACACTTGGGAATGTATTTTGCACAATACGCCGCTTACCGTTTGGAGGGGTTCCCGAGCGGCCAAAGGGATCAGACTGTAAATCTGACGGCTCAGCCTTCGGAGGTTCGAATCCTCCCCCCTCCACCAACTAGTTTGAGGCGGCTAGTGCACGGTGAGATGAGCTTTAGTGTGAATTAATTGAGCAGGTGGTTAAAGCCCAATGCCTTGCTTCTAGTTCCTAGGTTTCTAGAGCGCGGGTGTAGTTCAATGGTAGAACCTCAGCCTTCCAAGCTGATTGCGTGGGTTCGATTCCCATCACCCGCTCCAAAATTGGATACTGGAAACCAGTGTCCGGAGACTGAAAAAGAATACCCGGTTGAAGCTTCCTCGGTGAAGCGGCCAACCGGAGATTGTTTTTATGGTTTCCGGGTACCGGTTTCCAGTTTCTGACGTGTGCCCATATAGCTCAGTCGGTAGAGCACTTCCTTGGTAAGGAAGAGGTCACCGGTTCAAATCCGGTTATGGGCTCCATATTTATTTAAGGTTTTACAGAAAACGGTATAGACAAAGACCCGAAACCTGAGGGAGGCATCATGTCCAAAGAAAAATTCCAGCGCAACAAAACCCACGTCAATGTTGGGACGATCGGTCACGTTGACCATGGCAAGACGACGCTGACAGCAGCGATCACCAAGGTGATGAGCGCCAAGTTTGG
>JAHECY010000042.1 GCA_024641505.1 Gammaproteobacteria bacterium | reverse complement strand
ACTGAGGTTACTGAGGTTACTGAGGTTACTGAGGTTACTGAGGTTACTGAGGTTACTGAGGTTACTGAGGTTACTGAGGTTACTGAGGTTACTGAGGTTACTGAGGTTACTGAGGTTACTGAGGTTGCTGAGGTTGCTGAGGTTGCTGAGGTTGCTGAGGTTGCTGAGGTTGCTGAGGTTGCTGAGGTTGCTGAGGTTGCTGAGGTTGCTGAGGCATTTGATGTAGCCGGTATGAACCATGCGCACGCTGCGGCACCCGCCCCCGTGACGGAACAGCCACCGACACACAACATCTTTGAAAACGACATCCGACAGATCTCCACCGAACCAGAAGACTTGGATATGGCGGTCGACAGCGCGCAACAATCGACACCCGAAGCCGAGACAAGCACAGCGCCGGAGGCGGCAATCCCCGCAGCGATCGCCACACTGGACGCACCAGCGCCAACACCCGCTACCGTACCGGCAACTGAGCTGGCGGATACCGGCGAGCTCGATGGATCGTTGACCGGCGGGCAACAATACGCCGCCGCGCGCATGCATCACGCCGCCTATGCACTGCACGATAACTCGCCAAGCGACGCCAGCACTCTGGATACGGAGGATCATCCACTATCGGGCGCAGACACCGATCACGCATCCACGCCATCCACGGCCTCCAGATTCACCCAGGACTACATGCTCGGAGCCACGACCGACGACGCACATGCGGCAGCGCAGGACGTCGCGCACACGGCAGCAGCCGATACTGAAGCCAAATACGAATACCGCGGTCTATTGACGTCGACGGCTACGCCCGCGGAGACGACCGAACCCGATACGTTAACTACCAACGCTTACTCTGGTGACACCTATCAAGAATTCGCAGCACATCCCAGCGCCACGCACACCGCACCCTCCTCCGACAGTCACCTCGCGCCGGCGTTGCCAACCGATGCCGCAAGCCACCTGCCGGGCACCGTCTCAACCTTGGCAGAAACCGAAGACAAGTCACGGAGCGCAGAGATAGCAGAGATAGCAGAGATAGCAGAGGTAGCAGAGGTAGCAGAGGTAGCAGAGGTAGCAGAGACACAGAAATTCGAAATGACTGCTGGGGCGCACTCCTACACACCGCGGCACCTCGATACTTCGCAAGCAAGCGCCTACTTCTCCATGGGCGCGCCGGCACCAGACACAGACTCCGGATTTGGTGCCGATGCCAGCACTAATTCGAATATTGGCGCCATCACCAGCACTGGCCCGGAGCCTGATGTCGGGGCTGTCACCAACATGGCCACGGTGACTGTCGGCGTTATCGGCACCGGAGCTGATGCTGATGCTGATGCTGATGCTGATGCTGATGCTGATGCTGGCACTGGCACTGGTACTGGTACTGTTACGGCAACAGGCGCAAACACCCACCCCGTTGCTGGCCCCACCACGAACCGGAATCATGTCGTCGACGCAGAGCGTCCGCGCGCATTCACCGTGGCAATGGTTTTTCTCGGCATCGCGGTATTGATTGGTATCGTACTGCTGACCCTGCCGCCCCCACGGGCCACAGCACCCCCGGGCACCGACACCCTCATGGAAGCGAAGCGCCACGCCCAGGAAGCAACCAGCGCACATCCTACCGTGGTTACACAGACGCCGCCGGTAACTGCATCATCCGACTCGGCGGCAACGCCTGCAATTAGCGTCACCGATGACGCGGCGTCGGGGAAACGTATAGTTGCGATTGATTTATCGGAACATCGACTGGTGATCGAGAGGGAACAGATCAGCCCCGCAAGCGACACCACGAGCCCCGCACCCGCAAACCGGGATGCCAACACCAGCCAAACCACCCAGCAAGGCATTTACTTTACGCACCATGTGCGCAAGGGCGACACGCTGTGGCAAATCGCCAAACACTACTTCAACAACCCCTACCTGTACCCGGAGCTGGCAAAACTCAGCCAGATCAAGAACCCGGACCTGATCTTCCCCGGCGATATCGTGCGTCTGGAAGATAAACCGCGCCTTCCCGCTACACAAACAACGCCAGCAGATCGTTGAGAAAGTTCAGACCCCGTTCCGTGGGCCGTACCCGATCCAGAGTGATCTCGACCAAACCCTGCTGCTCGGCCAGCGCCAGCTCCCTGGACAGAGTTGATAATGGCTGCCCCGTACGTTCCGCAAATGTTGTTTTCGCGAATCCGTCGCACAAACGCAAGGCGTTCATCATAAACTCCAGACGCAGATCATGGGCCGACAAAGCGCGAGTTCCGGCCACGGGCGTGCCGGCCAGTGTATGCTGCACATAGGCATCCGGATGCCGGTGCTTGTGCTGGCGCTGCACTTCCTGACGCGCGCCGTAGGTGAGCTTGCCGTGGGCGCCGGCACCGATACCCAAATAGTCGCCAAACGTCCAGTAGTTCAGGTTATGACGGCACTGCCGGCCGGCACGACTGTAGGCCGATATTTCATAGCGGGCATAGCCGGCTTCCGCCAGACGGGCAATACCGGTTTCCTGCATGCGCCACCGCACATCGTCATCGGGCACCTGCGGCGGGTGCGCGGCAAAATAGGTATTGGGTTCCAGGGTCAGCTGATAATAGGAAATATGCGCCGGGTGCGCGGCGATCGCCTGCTCGACGTCGACCAGCACTTGCGCCGGGTCCTGCCCCGGCAGACCGAACATCAGATCGATATTGAAGTTGTCGCAACCGGCCTGATGTAATTCCTCGATGGCCAGGCGAGTCTGCGCCGCATTATGAATGCGCCCCAGACGTTCCAGACAGGTATCGTCAAAGCTTTGCGCCCCCAGGGAAAAGCGGTTGATGCCGCAGGCGCGATACTCCGCAAAACGACCATGCTCCACGGTGCCGGGATTGGCTTCCAGGGTGATCTCGCAATCCGGCAGCAGCGGCAGTCGGGCTCGAATCGCGGACAACAGTTCATCATAAATGCGCGGTGACAATAAACTGGGGGTGCCGCCACCGATGAACATCGAATAGCACTTGCGCCCCCACACCTCGGGCAACGATAGCTCCAAATCGTGGATCAGCGCCTGCGCATAGGCATACTCATCCATATCTTCCCCGCGCTCGTGGGAATTGAAATCGCAATAGGGGCACTTGCGTACGCACCACGGTATGTGGATGTACAAGGACAACGGCGGTACTGCTGGAAACTGCAACAAACTCATGTCACTACCAAACTTTACTGCGCTTGAAACCAAGGAACCGAATACGATGGCGGAGAGGGAGGGAGTGTCTCGGGTCCCTCCCTGGACCCTCGCCCTGCGGGCGCGCTGCGCGCGACCAAATCGGCTATCCTGCCGATTTGTCGAACCACCTTTTAGAACCGAGGGTTCGCCTCCACCTTAGATTATTTTCCAAAAGGGGCCTGCGGCCCCCTTTGGAAAATATGGCGGAGAGGGAGGGAGTCGAACCCTCGGTGGGGTTACCCCCACACTTGATTTCGAGTCAAGCCCATTCGGCCACTCTGGCACCTCTCCGGCGCAACAGCCGCAAGCTTACGGGCTATTGTGCATGCACATCAATACCTTGTCGCCCCCATTTTCTTTACCACATTAAATTTCCGGGGTGAACGCACCCTACCGCTACGAAGAGCTGGCGGGAAATCCTGGACGGAGCCCGCTGTGACCGGGTCTTTGTTTCTACTTTAAAAAAAACAGTGCGTAATACGCACCCTATGACCACGAGAAGATAAGGATCAATGCGCCCAGACCGCCGAGCAGCAGGGTGGGTACCGGCACACCACTCAAGGAGGTGAACTGTCCGGTGTGCATCACCAGTATCAGCACGGCGCTGAGAATCAACGTTGACCCGGTGACGGCGCGAAAGGTCAGCCGATTGGAGCGGCGCAGCTCGCGGCTCAGCTTTTCCACATCCAGGCGTCGCTGCTCCTCGCGTGCTTCGGTATTGCGGCTTTCATTTAAAAAATCGTGAATCATGCCGGGCAACTCCGGCAGCTTTTCCACCCAGTAGGGCGTGTTGCGCACCACCGCCTTGAAAAACGCCTTGGGCCCTACCCGGTCCAGCATCCACCGCTCCAGAAAAGGTTTCGCGGTCACCCACAGGTCCAGCTCCGGATATAATTGCCGCCCCAGACCCTCGATATTCAACAGCGTTTTCTGCAACAGCACCAACTGCGGCTGCACTTCCATATCGAAGCGGCGCGCGGTTTGAAACAAATTCACCAGCAAATGGCCGAAAGAAATTTCGCGCAAGGGGCGCTCGAAGATCGGTTCACACACGGTGCGAATTGCCGCCTCGAACTCATCCACCCGGGTATCCTTGGGCACCCAGTCGGACTCCACGTGCAATTCCGCCACGCGCCGGTAGTCCCGGCGGAAGAAAGCATGAAAATTCTCCGCCAGGTAGCGCTGATCCACATCGCGCAAGGAACCCATGATCCCGAAGTCAATGGCGATATAGCGGCCGTCCGGCCCGACGAAAATATTGCCCGGATGCATATCCGCGTGAAAAAAATTGTGGGAGAACACCTGGGTGAAAAACACCTCCACCCCGTTCTCCGCCAACAAGCGCAGATCGATACCCGCCGCCCGCAGTGCATCGATATTACCCACCGGAATGCCGCTGATGCGCTCCATCACCATCACCCGCTTGCGGGTGTAAGCCCAGTACACTTCCGGCACGTACAATAACTTCGAACCGGCAAAATTTCGCTTCAACTGGGAAGCGGAAGACGCTTCGCGCACCATGTCCAGCTCGTCATACAGCGTTTTCTCGAAGTCGCATACCACTTCGCACACATGCAGACGCCGGGCAATGGCGGTATAGCGCTCAGCCCATTCGGCAATGGTCTTCATCAGGGAAATATCGCGCTTGATGGTTTTTTCGATCCCCGGGCGTACCACCTTGACGATGACTTCGGTACCGTCCGGCAAACGCGCCGCATGCACCTGAGCAATGGATGCCGAAGCGAACGGTTGCACGTCAAAAACCGCGAACACGTCACCAATCGGTTTGCCAAAAGATTTTTCGATGATGGCCACGGCCTGCTCGCCGGGAAACGGCGGCACCTTGTCCTGCAGGCGCGCCAGTTCCCGGGCGTACTCCTCCGGCAGCAGGTCCTTGCGCGTCGACAGAATCTGTCCGAACTTGACGAAGATCGGCCCCAAGTCCTCCAGCACCAGGCGCAGGCGCACGCCCGCCGGGTCCTGATTGCGCCGGAACCAATGCCAGGGCTGCAGGTACAGGGTAAAACGCAACGGGCGAAACAGATGCGTGGCCAGAACGATTTCATCCAGACCGCGGCGCACCAGCACCCGGTTGATGTACATTAGTCGCAGGATATGGACGAAGTGTTTCACAGGGGTGTATGCGCCATCTTGTCGGTAACAGGATTCAAGGTTTGGACATCATTGATGCTTGCAGGCGTTGCCAGCGTTGCTCAAGACGTTCGAGATCGGCGCGTAGCGCATCCACGTCATCGAGAAAACCCGTCACCTCGCACCGGGCCGGTACCAGGTATTTTTCTTCCACCAGATACTCACCGCTGTCTAACTCCAGGCGACGCGCCACTTCCCGGCCCCACCGCATCATGCCGCGCACCGAATTCCCGATCTGATGGGCGAACACATCGCCGACATGGCGTGACAGCTCCTCCTCCAGATCGATATCGGCTGCCGCCAGTAGTTTCTGTAATGCGCGCGCCACATCCATATCGCCGGACAGGGTAACATCACCCTGTAATATGCCCGCCCGGTCGCCGGCCCATCCCAAACGCGCCAGCGCCAGGGGCGACCCCGCAATGGTCGCGTGCACCCGCGACGGCGCCTGGGACTGCAAACGCACCTGGCGATCGAAGATGCGCGCATAGAGCGTCAATTCCAGACCGGACAGTTCAATGGCGATGGTTTTGGCGTGTAACGCCGCCAGGTCCGGAGTACCGCTGACATCCAGACTGATGGCCTTATTGAGCGCGTGCTCCAGCAACGCCAGCAATGGTGCGGGTAGGCGCGGGGCGACGCGCGCGCGGGACGGTTCAGTTGCGACTCCGGTCATCGGTACCTGCTCCTAATATTTAAATCCTTCGTGCAGCGCCACGATACCGCCGGTAAGATTAAAATAGCGACAGCCTTCAAAACCCTGCGCCTCCATCATGCGCAGCAGGGTATCCTGATCGGGATGCATGCGTATGGACTCCGCCAGGTAACGATAACTGGCTTCATCCTTGGCCACCAACCGACCCATTACCGGCAGCACGGAGAAAGAATAGACATCATAAATTTTACTGAGCGCCGGCAACACCGGCTTGGAAAATTCCAGCACCAGCACCCGGCCACCGGGCTTGAGCACCCGATACATGGCCTGCAGCGCGCGTTCTTTCTGGGTGACATTGCGCAGACCGAAAGCGATGGTGATATGGGAAAAATGGTTGTCGGGAAACGGCAGAGCTTCGGCGTCCGCCTGCACATAGCGCACATTGTGCACCAGACCTTTATCGATCAAGCGACTGCGCCCATGCTGCAACATCGAGGCGTTGATGTCCGCCAGCACCACCTGGCCCGCATCCCCCACCTGGGGCGCCATCAAGGCCGCCAGGTCGCCGGTACCGCCGGCCAGATCCAGCACCCGGTCACCAGGGCGCAAACTGCAATGACTGACCGCGATACGCTTCCAGATACGGTGCACACCCAGCGACATCAAATCATTCATGACATCGTAGCTCGCGGCCACGGAATGAAACACTTCCGCCACCCGTGACGCTTTCTGCGCCAGCGGTACTTTGGTAAATCCGAAATCGGTCAAGTCACCGTCCGGCACCTGCTGCTCCGACATTCGCAACTCCTCTATGACATCCCGGGCTGACGCCCAGCCGTCACACTTTACGTTTATGCCCCGCCTTGGCGAGACGATCCAGGTATTCCTGCCACAAGGCATCCTGGCGCGTACCCAACTGGTACAAGGTATCCCAGGAATAGATACCGGTATTATGACCGTCGTCAAAATGCAGCGCGATAGCGTAGGTGCCCACCGGCTCGATCTTCTCGATATTCACCTGCTCTTTGCCGAGCTGCAACACTTCTTCGCCCGGCCCATGGCCGCGCACTTCCGCGGAAGGTGAATACACGCGCAGATACTCGCAGGGCAAGCGAAAATTCTTGCCGTCGTCGAACGTGATCTCCAGAACTTTTGATTTCTGGTGTAAATTAATTTCCGTAGGCCGGGGACCGGACATAGTACTTTTCTCCTGTTAGAGAATATAACGACTGAGATCTTCATCCTTGGCAAGAGCGGCCACGTGCAGATCGACATAAGCGGCGTCAATGGTGATCGTCCGACCCGCGCTGTCCGCGGCCGAGAACGACACTTCCTCGAGCATGCGTTCCATCACCGTGTGCAGGCGTCGGGCGCCGATATTTTCTGTGGATTCATTAACCTGCCAGGAAACTTCCGCGATGCGCGCGATTCCATCGCCGGTAAACTCCAGGGCCACGCCTTCGGTCTGCATCAAAGCGCTGTATTGTTTCACCAGGGAAGCGTCCGGCTCCGTGAGGATACGCACGAAATCCTCCACGCTCAGGGGTTGCAACTCCACGCGAATCGGCAATCTCCCTTGCAGCTCCGGAATCAGATCCGAGGGTTTGGACAAATGGAAGGCGCCGGATGCGATAAAAAGAATGTGATCGGTTTTCACCATGCCGTACTTGGTGGTTACGGTACTGCCCTCCACCAGCGGCAAAAGATCCCGTTGCACGCCTTCCCGCGACACATCGGGGCCGCTGCTTTCGCCACGGCGGCAAATCTTGTCCATTTCATCCAGAAACACGATACCATTCTGCTCCACGGTGGTTAACGCCGAGGTTTTCAACTCATCGTCGTTGACCATCTTGGATGCCTCTTCATCGCTCAATATCTTGAACGCATCCTTGACCCGCAGACGCCGGGTCTTGGTGCGGCCGCCACCGATATTCTGAAACATCGACTGTAATTGGCTGGTCATCTCCTCCATGCCCGGCGGCGCCATGATTTCCACGCCTACCGAAGCCACCGACAATTCGATATCGACTTCCTTGTCATCGAGCGCGCCTTCGCGCAGCATCTTGCGGAATTTCTGCCGCGTGTTACTTTCTTCGGGCTTTTGTTCCTGCTCAAAACCGAAACCGCCACGGGGCGGCGGCAACAGGATATCCAGAATTCTTTCTTCGGCCGCCTCTTCCGCCCGGTGCCGCACCTTGCCCATGGCCACTTCCCGAACCATCTTTACCGAAACCTCCATCAGGTCCCGAATAATGGACTCCACATCCCGACCCACATACCCTACCTCGGTGAATTTGGTGGCTTCCACCTTGATGAAAGGTGCCTGCGCCAGCTTCGCCAGACGCCGGGCGATTTCCGTTTTACCGACACCGGTCGGCCCGATCATCAGAATATTCTTCGGCGTGATCTCGTTGCGCAGCGCACCGTCCACCTGACTGCGCCGCCAGCGGTTACGCAAGGCAATGGCGACTGCGCGCTTGGCGTCATCCTGGCCGATAATGTGCTTGTTCAGCTCTTCGACAATTTCCCGTGGGGTCATTTGTGACATGATTCAACTCTGCTCAACTAATTTCCAGTTCTTCAATCGTCAAATTCTGGTTGGTATAGATGCATATCTCGCCGGCGATCATCAAAGCCTTGTCGACGATATCACGCGCGCTGAGTTCGGTGTTGTCGTGTAAGGCGCGCGCCGCCGCTTTGGCATAAGCCCCCCCGGAACCGATGGCGATGATACCGTGCTCCGGTTCTATCACATCGCCGGTGCCGGAGATAATCAGCGACACTTTGCGATCCGCTACCGCCAGCAGGGCCTCCAGACGCCGCAGCATGCGGTCGGTACGCCAATCCTTGGCCAATTCCACCGCAGCACGGGTCATATTGCCGGAATGCTTCTCAAGCTTGCCCTCGAAGCGTTCAAACAGAGTAAACGCATCGGCGGTGGCGCCGGCAAAACCCGCAATCACCTGGTCGTTGAACAAACGCCGCACTTTGCGCGCATTTCCCTTCATCACGGTGTCTCCCAAGGACACCTGGCCATCGCCACCCAACACCACCTGATTGGGGCGGCGTACGGACAATATGGTAGTACCTTTAAACATGCGTAACCTTCTTTGGTGTGCTGAACGCGATGCCCCCGGCGGGGCCAACGAGGGCCAATTGTACCACCTGAAGATCACTGCTGCCCGAGCAACCGAACTGTCGTAAATTATCACCCCAAATCACTTATTCTCACCAAGGCGCAAAGCCACGCTGCACACTATAACTTTATGGTGCGGGTCAGCATTTTTTTAATACCCTGCTGGGCGGTCCGCCGCGGATGACTGAATGGCGCCCGGACATAACGCAATAACCCTATGTCCTACCGAGCATTTTAATGCTTTTCTTGGCAGTTTTGCGCCTTGGCGAGAGAGATATTGTTTTTTCCGGCGTGCACACCCATTAACGGGTTTTCTTGCGCGCCCGGGGATGCGCCTTGTCATAAACCTGCGCCAGGCGCTGAAAGTCCAAATGGGTATAAACCTGGGTGGTACTGATATTGGCATGCCCCAGCAACTCCTGCACCGCCCGCAGGTCCCCGCCGGATTCCAGGAGATGGCTGGCGAACGAATGGCGTAATTTGTGGGGATATACCGGGATTTCCATACCCTGCCGGATACCCCACTGTTTGATCCGGACTTCCACAGTACGCCGCGCGATACGCGTGCCACGCATACTGACAAACAGCGCCGCTTCTTCAGGTCCCACCATGGCCTGACGCACCGGCAACCAATGCGCTACCGCCTCCAGAGCCTTGCGACCCACCGGCACGATACGCTCCTTGGACCCTTTACCCAGCACCCGCAACAACCCGGCGCTGGCATCCAGATCGTTGACATTGCATCCCACCAACTCCGCCAGACGCAATCCGGAGGAGTACATCAGCTCCATGATCGCCACATCCCGCATTGCCAGTGGGTCCACGAGATCGCCGGCTTGCAACAGACGCGCGACCTGGTCCACATCCAGGGTATCCGGCAATGCGCTTTTGCTGCGCGGCGCCCGGATTAACAGCGCCGGGTCCGCGCTGATCACGCCTTCCCGCTGCAAATAGCGACACAAACTGCGAATCGCCGATAATTCACGTTGTAAACTGCGTCCATCCATGCCATTGCGGTGGCGCCAGCTGATGTAAGACTGGACATGGAAATTGCGCAGCTCGCTCCACTGCGCCAGCGACTCGGCTGCCAGATGTTGCAGAAAATTGCGGAGATCACGCTGGTAATTACTCAAGGTATGAGGTGAATAACGCTTTTCACAGGCGAGATGCTGCAGGAATTTCTCCAGCCATGCCGGAAATTCATTATGCTCCGCCACGCCGTGACGGATCACACGTAAAAACGAACGACCGCGCTAATCAACTCACCCAGGCGCTGCAGCATGTCCGTGCCCTTGCCCGCATGAAACCGGCGCATATCACTGCTGCCCAACACCAGCAAACCCAGCAATTTTTGATCATACAACGGCATCAAGGCCATGGACTCCATGACGGCATCGGCGCCCGGCATCAGCAACTCGACCTGTTCCCGGCGAAAACGGCCGCACACCGACTTTCGTTCCCGCAGAATGTTCTCGAAATCGTTGCGCACGCGATAATCTGCATCGAATAACGCGGCATGCTGCATCAGACCCAACTCCTCCGGCACGCTGAAAAACCACAAAGCAACCTCATCGACGCCGAAATCCTTGCGCAGGGAGGCGTGTACGGTGGTGATCAATTCATCAATGGAATGGGTATTGATCAATTTCAGGGTGAGCTCATGCATGCGCTGGGCAAGCTGATCGTTTTCCCGGGCGATTTGCATCAACTCCTGCAATTGATGCTTGAGCTGGCGTTTATGCTCCCGCAACAAGCCCAGCTGCCGCTCCACCAGGGAGACGGCGCGGCCGGTTTCATGGGGCACTTCGAGATCCTCGAGCAATTGGCTGTGGGATCTGAAAAAATCCAGATGGTTTTGCAGAAATCTCACTACGTCCTGCTCATCCACCGCGGCTAAGGAATGCACCTGTGTTTTCATAAGCTGATCTGACCCTCAAAAACATATGCCACCGGACCCGTCATCAAGACGGGCGTTTGCGCATCACGCCAGGCGATGGAAAGAACGCCCCCTGGCAACTCCACTTGCACCCGCGATGCCAGCAATCCCTGGTCGATCCCTACCGCCACCGCTGCGCAGGCACCGCTGCCGCAGGCCAGGGTCTCACCCACCCCGCGCTCAAACACGCGCAGCCGGATGCGCTCCCGATCCAGCACCTGCATGAATCCGACATTGACGCGCTTGGGAAAACGGACATGCTTCTCCATTAACGGCCCCAATGTCGCCACCGGCGCCGTGGCCGTGTCAGGCACCTGCAGCACCGCATGGGGATTGCCCATGGACACCGCGCCGATCATATACCGATGGCCCTGCACGTCGATATCGTAACAGGATTCACGTCGAGGCGCATCGAAGGGAATGTCCGCCGGCGCGAACCGCGGCACCCCCATGGCGACCGTCACTTCATCATTGTCTTCAATATGCAGCACCAGATCGCCACCCCGGGTGACAACGCGAAATTCCCGCGCGTCGATCAAACCGCGGTCCCGTACGAACCGGGCAAAACACCGGGCGCCATTGCCACATTGCTCCACCTCGGAGCCATCAGCATTAAAAATGCGGTAACTGAACGCGGCATCCGCGCGCGGACTGGCCTGCACCAGCAGCACCTGATCGCAGCCCACGCCGAAGTGGCGATCCGCCAACCGCTGGATCTGCCCAGGCGTCAAATCGAGTTGCTGGTTGATACCGTCGAACACCACGAAATCATTGCCCAAGCCGTGCATTTTTGTGAAGTTATAAGTTTTGGTCATACTGTTTAGTGACTCATGATAATTCCGCCATCATCCCGTGCCCGACACCCACCAGCCCCGCACTATCCGCTACCGGAACCCGGCCCGCCACTTCGGCCGCGGGCCTGGCCTCGCGACCGTGCCACACACTCAGCATCGCTTGTCCCGCAGGATGGTGTGCACCACTTGCGCACGTGGCTCCGGCTGCAGGGTGATATGCCCGATAGCGAAACGGTTCTGCAGCAACTGGCTCAAGCCATACAGCAGATCCGGCCACTGGCGCAGATCCTCTACCACCACGTGAGCGGACAGCGCGGTACGGCCGCTGGACAGGGTCCAGATATGCAAATCATGCACCGACATCACGCCCGGCACCGCCGCCAGGGCATTGCCCACGTCCGGCAATTGCAGATCCGCCGGCACGCTTTCCATGATCACACCCACCACTTCGCGCAGCAGGCGTACACTCGAGATCAGGATGACGCCGCAGATCAACAACGACAACAGCGAATCGATAGGATACCAACCGGTGAACAGCACCACGGCGCCGGCGATGATCGCCGCCAGCGACCCCAGTAAATCGCCCATCACATGCAATAAAGCGGCCCGCGTATTCAGGGTTTGCTCACCGCGGCTGAGCGTGAACAATACGATGCCATTAACCACCAGCCCCAGGGTCGCTACGCCCAGCGCAATGCCGCCATCCACGATGCGAGGCGTCTGCAAACGTTGCACGGCGGAAATAACGATACCGGTGACGACCACCAGCATGAACACGCTGTTGATCAATGCCGCAATTACTTCCGCGCGTCCCAGTCCATAGGAATGGCGACTGGATACCGGACGCGCGCTGAGCCACGCGGCAAACAGCGCGATCGCCAGCGCCGACGCATCGGTAAACATATGCCCCGCATCCGATAACAAGGCCAGGGATTGCGCCAGCCAACCGCCACCGATCTCCACGACCGCGAACGAAAAAGTCAGACCCAGGGCCAGCTTCAAGGCACCCCGGTGTCCCCCTTGATGACCATGCTCGTGATGATGGTGCGCCATAGGGTGCGATCGCCGCTCAGTCCGAATCCGCGCGGCGCCAGCTGCCGGACTTGCCGCCGTGCTTTTCCACCAACCCCACGTCCATGATGCGCATGCCCCGATCCAGGGCCTTGCACATGTCATAAATGGTGAGCAATGCCACCTGCACCCCGTTCAACGCTTCCATTTCCACGCCGGTTTTGCCGGCGGTGCGTACGCTCACCTGGCAGTGAATGCGTGCGTTCGCCGCGTCCGGCGCCAGTTCCACTGATACGTGGGTCAACGCCAGAGGATGGCACAGCGGGATCAGGTCTGCGGTTTTTTTGGCGGCCATGATGCCGGCGATACGCGCCGTGGCAAAAACATCGCCTTTTTTATTGTTACCAGCCAACGCGGCCGCCAGAGTCGCTGGCAGCATGGTGATATAACCCTCCGCCACCGCGCTGCGACGGCTGTCGGGCTTATCACCCACGTCTACCATATGGGCCGCACCGGAAATATCGATATGGGTAAGCTTGGTCATCGGGTCACCTGTCGCATTCGCTCCCCGGTTGCGGGAACTTCGGCTAGAAAATCGTCAGCCAATGAGTTTAGAATGTCTCCACCGGGAATGTAAACCACCACTTAGAGGCAGGCGATGAGCATCACTGTGAAATTCTTTGCCAGCTTACGCGAACAACTGGGGCGCGGTGATGACCACGTTGCCTCCCAGACCGGCATGACTGCGGCAGAAGTGTGGGCCCGGGTCGCCAACGGCCTGCCCATCCCACCCAATACCCTGATCGCCGTTAACATGGAATACGTGAAATCCAATCACCCGGTACAGGACGGTGACGAAATCGCTTTTTTTCCTCCCGTCACCGGTGGCTGATCCTAACCTTGGGTCGCTCACCGCAACTCACGCCACCGTGAGCCCCCATGATCAGAACGCGGGTTTTTCCGGTGCTGTTTGGTAGCGTGCGACACCATCGACGATCTCCTGCTTGGCTTCATCGGGGCCGAACCAACCGTCGAGCTTGACCCATTTACCGGGCTCCAGATCCTTGTAATGGTCGAAAAAGTGCGCGATTTGATCCAGCAGTAACGACGGCAAATCCCGGTGACTGTTGACGTCCCGGTACAGAGGACTGAGTTTGTCCACCGGCACCGCAAGAATTTTCACGTCCACGCCGGACTCGTCAGTCATTCGCAACAAACCTACGGGACGGCATCGAATCACCGAACCGGTCAGCAGCGGAATCGGTGTCACCACCAGCACATCCACGGGATCACCGTCTTCCGACAAGGTATGAGGCACGTAGCCATAATTGCAGGGATAAAACATGGCGGTGTTCATGAAACGGTCGACGAACATGGCGCCGGTGTCTTTATCCACCTCATATTTCACCGGGTCACTGTGGGCGGGGATCTCGATGATAACATTGATGTCGTTGGGAATATTTTTACCGGGCGGCACGCGTTCCAGAATCATGGTGTTCTCCAGCGATTTCTTTCGTCATTGATTGGGGGGGGGCCAGCATACCACCGTCATGCGGACTCCATAAAGCACAGAGCGCACACCTCGCGCCAGCACCGCTCGGCGTCCAAGATTGTTATCGGTCTGCGCATGTCGTCCAAATGCTAAAAACGTAATTTGACCTGGAAAAGCCTTTTGCCCCAAGAACGCAATCGCTACAATCGATTCGAGACTATCTGGGGCCCATGTTCCAGGGATGATGTACCCTGATAATCCCTAATTACAACAAAAACTTGAGGAGGAGTAATGGATATTACTTATCTGCCACCCGGCCTGGGGGTGTTTGGCCTGATCGTGGCATTTTTTATTTACAACCGCGTCAAAGCGACGCCGGTGCTGGCCGGCCGGGTAACTGAAATAGCCGATGCCATCCACTTGGGCGCCATGGTATTCATGCGCCGGGAATATTCCATTCTGGGACCGTTCGCACTGATTGTCGCCGCCTTGTTATGGGTCTTCCTGGGCTGGAAAACGGCACTGGCATTTGCCGTGGGCGCCTTCTGTTCCGGTATCGCCGGGTATATTGGTATGTATACCGCCACCCAGGCCAATGCCCGCACCACCACCGCGGCCCATACTCACGGTGCCGCCGCCGCTCTGACCACCGCGTTTTTTGGTGGCTCCATCATGGGGCTGACCGTGGCCTCCGTGGGTTTACTGGGTCTCGGCGTTCTTTACATAGCCTTCGGCGGTGATCCGGATACGGCACACGCCATTCACGGTTTCGGCATGGGCGCCTCCTCGGTGGCATTGTTCTCCCGTGTGGGGGGTGGCATTTTCACCAAGAGCGCTGACGTGGGCGCTGATCTCGTGGGCAAGATCGAAGCGGGCATCCCGGAAGATGACCCCCGGAATCCCGGCGTGATCGCCGACAATGTGGGCGACAACGTGGGCGACGTGGCCGGCATGGGGTCGGATATTTTTGAATCCTATTGCGGTGCCATTATCGCCACCATTGCCATTGCTTCCACCCTGTCCATGTCGGTGCTGGGCAATCTGGGTTCCCAGGCGCACCTGATGTCATTACCCCTGATGCTGGCATCGGCAGGCCTGGTGTGTTCGATTCTGGGGATCGCCATGGTCAACGTGTTTTCCGCAAAATCTCCCGATGTCGCCTTGCGCATCGGCACCATCGGTGCCGCGTTGTTGTTCATTATCGCCGCTTACTTCGTCATTACCGGCACCGACGTCAACGGCAAGGTGTGGGGCGCGGTGCTGGTGGGCGCCGTCGGCGGCATCATCATCGGACTGGTGACCGAGTATTACACCGCGGGCAAACCGGTACGCAATATCGCCCATGCCGGCGAAACCGGCCCGGCCACCGTGATGATCGCCGGCCTGGCGGTCGGCATGCAATCGGTAGTGGTCCCGATGCTGACCATTTGCGCCATCATCTTCATCGCAAATCACCTGGTGGGGCTGTACGGGGTGGGCATCGCCGCGGTGGGCATGCTGGCGACGGTGGGTATCACCATGGCGATCGATGCCTACGGGCCGGTGGCGGATAACGCCGGCGGAATTGCGGAAATGGCGGAACTTGGCGCCGAGACCCGCAAGATCACCGATTCCCTGGACGAGCTCGGCAACACCACCGCGGCTATCGGTAAAGGCTTCGCCATCGGCGCGGCCGCCTTGGCGGCCCTGGCCATCATTACCGCCTATGTCGAGACCGTGGCGCACCACAATCCCGGCTTCACGTTAACGCTCAACAGCGCGAATGTGCTGGTAGGATTGTTCATCGGCGGAATTTTCCCCTTTCTGGTGGGCGCGCTCACCATGACCGCGGTGGGTGAAGCCGCGTTCGATATGATCCAGGAGATCCGGCGCCAGTTCCGGGAAATACCCGGCCTGCTGGAAGGCAAGGCACAACCGGACAACGCCCGGTGCGTGGATATCGCCACCCGCGCCGCGCTTCGGAAAATGATTCTGCCCGGCGTACTGGCGGTGGCCGCGCCGCCAGTGGTGGGTTTTGGACTCGGCGCCGAGGCGCTGGGGGGAATGCTGGGCGGCGCCCTGCTGGGGTGCGTGCTGCTGGCCCTGACCATGGCCAATGCCGGTGGCGCCTGGGACAATGCCAAGAAATACGTCGAAAAAGGCAATTTGGGTGGCAAAGGGTCCGATGTTCATAAAGCCGCGGTGGTCGGTGACACGGTGGGTGACCCCTTCAAGGACACCTCCGGTCCCGCCATGAACATCTTGATCAATGTCATGGCCATCGTCAGCCTGGTGATCGCGCCACTGCTGTCGCTCTAAGATCGGCCCGTCATAAAAAAGAAACCGCCATGCTCTGCATGGCGGTTTATCCTCCCTCTCCCCCTTCCCTGTCTTATTATTATTTCACTTCGAACTTATTCTTCAGTTTCTTGGGCACCGCCACGTTCTTCAAGCGAACGTATTTAGGCAAACCGTCTTTATAAGGAGGATAATCTTCGCCCTTGATCAGGGGTGCCAGGTACTGGCGGCATTTGTCGGTGATCCCGAAGCCGTCCTTGGTAATGAAGTTTTCAGGCATCATTTTTTCCACATTGGCCACTTTGTCCAACGGCGCCATGTCCACGGTCCATTTGTAGGGCTTATTGGAGACGCGCTTGATGGTAGGCATCACCGCGTTGTGCCCCTTGGCGGCAAATTGCACCGCCGCCTTGCCCATGGCGTAAGCCTGCGCCACATCGGTCTTGGATGCAATATGACGTGCCGCCCGTTGTAGGTAATCTGCAACACCCCAGTGATACTTCAGGCCCAAACCGTCTTTGACGATATTGGCGACCACCGGTGCAGCACCTCCCAATTGGGCATGACCAAACGCATCCCGCAATCCCTGGTCCGAGAGAAACTTGCCGTCCGCGCCCTTGACGCCTTCGGAGACCACGACGGAGCAATAACCGTATTTTTTCACCATGCCATCGACCTTTGCCAGGAACTTATCCCGATCGAAAGCTATTTCAGGGAACAGGATCACAATTGGAATATCGGTTTCCTTATCGGATGCCATGCCGCCCGCGGCGGCAATCCAGCCCGCATGACGCCCCATGACTTCCAGAACGAATACCTTGGTGGATGTTTTCGCCATGGAGGCCACATCAAAACTGGCTTCGCGGGTGGATACCGCGATGTATTTGGCGACGGAGCCAAAGCCCGGGCAGTTATCCGTGATTGGCAGATCGTTGTCCACGGTCTTGGGAACATGAATAGCTTGAATGGGATAGCCCATCTGCTGCGACAATTGAGAAACTTTATGGCAGGTATCCGCGGAATCACCGCCGCCATTGTAGAAAAAATAGCCGATATTGTGGGCTTCGAAGACTTCGATCAGGCGCTCATATTCCGCCCGGTTCTGCTCCAGGCCCTTCAACTTATATCGACACGAGCCAAACGCTCCGGCAGGCGTATGGCGTAACGCGGCGATGGCCGAGGCGGAATCCTTGCTGGTATCGATCAGATCTTCAGTTAACGCACCAATGATACCGTTGCGCCCCGCGTAAACCTTGGCGATCTTAGTTTTGTATTTGCGAGCGGTTTCGATAACACCGCACGCGGACGCATTGATCACCGCTGTAACACCCCCGGACTGGGCATAAAACGCATTTTTTGCCGCCATATCACTTCTCCCCTGCTCTTTAATTTCTACATTTTTGGAGGCCCCATTATATTGGCCTGTTTGATGAAACCAATAGCCTGGGCGATAAAATCTTTCATTACCCAGGTTCATCATTTCTATTTGTTTGGGCCAAACTACTGTACACGAACACCAGAGAATGTATAGTTAGCGTGCGTGTATATATTGACGTTTGTGCGGGTTTGGGAGTAGTTTTGCTGTCATGTCAGCGTAGGGTGCAGGCACGCACCGGGTAGTGCCGGCTTCGCAATCGAAGTCCCGATGATTTATTGCGGTTCTTCTTGGGGCAGGCACGTAGGGGGTTGCAGTGTTGCTGCCCAGAAAACAAATTCAACCGTAGGGAGTGGCAGAGAAAAATGAGAATCGTACTATTAGGCGCGCCGGGTTCCGGCAAAGGTACACAAGCCAAATTACTTACTGAAAAATATCATGTACCACAAATTTCCACAGGTGATCTTCTACGTGCCGCCGTCAGAAACCAGACACCTCTGGGCATCCAAGCCAAATCGATTATCGATTCCGGTCAATTCGTCTCCGACCAGATCGTGCTGGAAATGATCAAGGAACGTCTGGCGCAGCAGGATACCCGGGACGGATTTATTCTCGACGGTTTCCCACGCAACCTGATCCAGGCGGAGTCGCTTGATGGTTTGCTGGACCAAATGGGCATCCCCCTGCAGCTGGCAGTCCATATAACAGTAGATTTCGATATTCTAATACAGCGCATTACCGGTCGGCGTACCTGCGAATCCTGCAGCGCGGTGTTCAATATCTATAGTTCGCCGTCCAAACTGGAGGACCGGTGCGATAAATGCGGCGGCGTCCTGCACCACCGGGCGGATGACAACGAGGAAACCATCGGTAACCGGCTGAAACTCTACGAAGCCCAAACCACGCCCTTGATTGCCTATTACAAGAACCAGAACAAATTGCGTACGGTACCGGGCACCGGCGAAATCAATGATATCTACGCCGCCCTGTGCAAAACCATCGACGAAGCACCTGAACAAAATATCGACACTATGTTCAGCGCGCCCAAGGTCGATCTTCCAGAACGTAAACCCGCATCGACACCGGTATCCACTGCCAAAACCCCGGCCAAAAAACCCGCACCGGCAAAACCAGCAGCGGCTCCCGCGGAGACTGCGGTAGCAGCGACCACGGCCAAGGCGGTAAGCACCACCAAGAAGGCCGCAGGCAAGACGACCGCGAAGGCAACCACGGCCAAGGCCAAAGCCAAACCAAAAGCGACAACAGCGAAGAAAGCGACGGCCAAGAAATCCGCTGCGAAGAAAACCACCGCCAAAAAGGCGACGGCAAAGAAAGCCGCGGCCAAGAAAGGCACTGCGAAAAAAGCGGCCGTAAAGAAAGCTACTGGCAAGAAAGTGGCCGCCAAGAAGAAAGTAGCGCCTAAGAAGAAGACCACCGCCAAGAAGGCGGCTCCCAAGAAAAAGGTCGCCAGCAAGAAAAAGGCGGTTAAAAAAGCAGCACCCAAGAAAACGACGGCCAAAAAACCCGCTGCCAAGAAAAAGACCGGCAAGAAAACCGCCGCCAAGAAAAAGCGTTAAACCGCTGCCCCGACCCCGTTCCCGGCACGGATGACGCGCCGGGAACGGGTGTCCTCTCCGCTCGTTTTCCTTGTATAATTTTCGATCCACAACCATCAATCGGGGAGACGACCCGTGAGCAGTATCCAAACCAGCAGAGGTGCATTTCCAGGGGTACGTATGCGGCGTATGCGACGGGATGAATTTTCCCGGCGTTTAATGCGCGAGCACACCCTGACCGCTGACGATCTTATCTATCCCATGTTCATCATCGAGGGACAAAAACGCCGGGAACCGATACCGTCCATGCCCGGCGTGGAACGGGTCACCATCGACGAACTCCTCAAGGAAGCCGAACAACTGCTGAAACTCCGGGTACCGGCCATCGCCTTGTTTCCGGTAACACCCCAGGAGGTCAAGTCCCTGGATGCGCGGGAGGCGTATAACGACCAGGGCTTGGCGCAACGGGCAGTGCGCGCGCTCAAAGCCAACTTCCCCGAGTTAGGCGTGATCACCGATGTCGCTCTCGACCCCTTCACCACCCATGGTCAGGACGGCCTCATCGATGACACGGGTTATGTGCTCAATGATGAAACCAAAGCGGTACTGGTGCAACAAGCCCTGTCCCATGCCGCGGCCGGCGCGGATGTGGTGGCGCCCTCGGACATGATGGATGGACGTGTTGGCGCCATTCGCCAGGCGCTGGAAAGCCAAGGTCACATCCATACCCGTATTCTGGCCTACTCGGCGAAGTACGCATCCAGCTACTACGGCCCGTTCCGCGATGCCGTGGGCTCGGCCGCCAATCTTGGCGCGGGCAACAAATACACCTATCAACAGGACCCCGCCAACAGCAATGAAGCGCTGTGGGAAGTGGCCCTGGATCTGGAGGAAGGCGCGGACATGGTGATGATCAAACCCGGCATGCCCTATCTGGATATCGTGCGCCGGGTCAAAGACCAGTTTGGCGCACCGACCTACGTGTATCAGGTAAGCGGTGAATATGCCATGATCATGGCCGCCTGCGCCAACGGCTGGCTGCAGGAAAAAGCCGTGGTTCTGGAAGCGCTGGTGGGTTTCAAACGCGCGGGCGCCGACGCCATACTCACTTATTTTGCCAAACGGGTTGCGCAATGGCTGCAAGACGACCAGTAATCCGGCGCAAGCGTTAAGCCGCATGTCATTACTGGATTTCGACAAACAAAAGGATTTTTACGCGGTGATGGGCAACCCCATCCACCACAGTAAATCGCCGCTCATTCACAGCTTGTTTGCCCGACAAACGGGGCAACGCCTGGAATACACTGCAATCCAGGTCGACCCGGGAGGTTTTGCCCAGGCGGTGGGAAATTTCCAGGCGAACGGCGGTAAAGGTCTCAACATCACCGTGCCATTCAAGCAGGAAGCATGGGAATGGGTGGCAACGCGCACTCCCCGGGCGCAACTCGCCGGCGCGGTGAACACCATCAGCTTTGCCCCGGACGGCAGCGCCATCGGTGACAATACCGATGGCACCGGTTTGGTACAGGACATCACCAGCAACCTGGCCACACCGCTGGCGGCTAAGCACATTGTGATATTGGGTGCGGGCGGCGCCGTGCGCGGTGTGCTGGGACCGCTACTGGCACTGGCCCCGGCATCGGTCATCATTGCCAACCGCACCGCCAGCCGCGCCCAGGAACTGGCCCACGCCTGCGCGCACCTGGGTCCGATCCAGGGTTGCGGCTTCGACGAATTGATCGACGCCCCCTGCGATATCCTGATCAACGGCACCGCCGCCAGTCTGCAAGGTGCACTGCCGCCCCTGCCCCGCCACCTGGTGACCCCGGCAACCCTGTGCTACGACATGATGTACGGCGCCGCGCCCACCGTGTTCATGGTCTGGTGTCGTCAACAGGGCGCAACCATCGTCGCCGATGGCTTGGGCATGCTGGTGGAACAAGCGGCGGAAGCATTTTTCATCTGGCGCAAGATCAAACCGCAAACCGCACCGGTAATCGCGGAGGTACGTCGCCGGATGGCCGCCTCCGCATCTCAGGCATAGGGATTACGGTTCCCATGCGCCAATTTATCATTAATTTCTTGTTATCGACATTTTTCGGCCAATTCCTGCTAGTTGCGGCAACCTGTGCGCAAGCCGCCGACAATCCGTTTGCATGGGATTTGAGCTATGCCACCGTGTTCAAAGCCAATAATGTGCCGGATTACGACACCATGCTGAAATATTTTAATGATGCCTATTACCATACAGGCAATTCAAGAGATATGTTTCTGCCTGACGAGCTGTTTTCCGATATCGATATGGCGATGGTGAAAGTAGCAATCTTGATAGACTATCAGGCATTTTGGTATATGGGGCATCGGTCAAGCGTTCTGTATGTAAACTTTGGCGAGTCAGTCAGCATACGAACCTTCGATTCAAAAAGTAATAACGTAAGACTTTACGAAATCAAGCCAGAAAACGTTAACGATTTTTCAGCGGCAATCTTGCACAGAAACCAGTCGCCACCTTATGGCGGTTATGCATTTAAAGTAGCGAAAGGTTTTTCGTTTGCCGGTTATATCGGCGTGATCAACACCTACCTGCCGGATCAACGAAACCAACAGCTTATCGCAATAGAAGATATCTTCAATAAGCAAATGGAACCGGGGGAGCTCGGAAAGCTGATCAATGACATACAGAGAAAAATGAAACCTGCTGAGAATAAAAAGTAACTCGCTAATAACAGCAAATTTCACCGAATTCTTGGTACCGACATTTCAGATCTATCCATATCCTGCCCCCTGAAACCAATCAGGACGAAATGCGCAGAAACAATTGGCCGGCAATTTCGGATTTCACACACGCGTTGCCGGTCAGCACGTCTGGCTGCGCAGATAATCGTCCTTGAGTTTGACATAGTGACCGGCCGAGTAACGTATCCAGTCCCGCTCCCCGTCGGTCAACTCCCGGGATTTGCGTACCGGACTCCCCAGCCAGAGGTAACCGCTCGCCAGCACCTTGCCGGGAGGCACCAGGCTGCCGGCACCCACCAGCACGTCAGAAGATACTTGGGCGCCGTCCATGATGATCGCACCCATACCGATCAGACAACGGTCACCAACGACGCAACCGTGCAGGATAACCTTGTGGCCCACGGTAACATGGTCACCGATCCGCAACCCGTGTCCTGCCGGCAATTCCGGGTAACGATGGGTCACGTGCAACACACTGCCATCCTGAATATTGGTGTGTGCACCGATATGGATGCTGTTGACGTCGCCACGCACCACGGTCATCGGCCATACCGAAGCATGAGCACCAAGATGGACGTCGCCGATCACCAATGCCGTCGGATCGATATACACGCCGGTAGCACATGCCGGCAGCATTCCATTATAGTCACGTACAGTCACGGGAAACCACCATTTCTTCATGGTAACCAATAGCACGGTCACGCCAGTTGCCCGGCCGCCGCACCTTCGATAATCAGTCAAAGCAGTGTATGCTAGTGACTAACACGAAGTCACGCTGACGTGGCGCTCTGGTAGTCGTTGGCATGTGTATTGCGTGCGCAGCAAAGCAGCTATCGACTACCACAGTGTTACCGGTATCTACACTTGTTCAACTTATCCAATGTGCTCGGAGGCCTCTATGGCGGAACCTACCGTCACTGTCACCAATAACGAAACCGGCAAAACCGGGGAACTGCCCCTGATCAAGGGCACCATGGGTCCGCCGGGCATTGACATCCGTAAGCTGGGCAGCCAGATGGGGGCATTTACCTATGACCCGGGATTCATGTCCACTGCCAGTTGCCGCAGCGCCATCACCTACATCGACGGTGAAGCGGGCGTGCTCCTGTACCGGGGCTATCCCATCGAACAACTGGCGGAGCACAGCAATTTTCTCGAAGTGAGCTATTTACTGCTGTATGGCGAATTACCCAACGAACAGGAAATGGAAGACTTCAATAGCATTATTCTCAGCCACACCATGATCCACGAGGGACTGCGGCGTTTTTACACGGGCTTCCGCCATGACGCACACCCCATGGCGATCATGGTCGGCGTGGTCGGCGCCTTGTCCGCGTTCTATCATGATTCCACCGACGTGGCCGACCCGGTACATCGAGCAATTTCCGCTCATCGGCTGATCGCCAAAATGCCAACCATTGCCGCGGACAGCTATAAGTACTCCATTGGCCAGCCCTTCATGTATCCACAAAACTCTCTGGGTTATGTCGAAAACTTTCTGCGCATGATGTTCGCCATACCCAGCACCCCCTTTGAAATCAATCCCATCGCCGTCCAGGCCCTGGAACTGATCTTTATCTTGCACGCGGACCATGAGCAGAATGCCAGCACCTCCACGGTACGTCTGGCCAGCAGTTCCGGCGCCAATCCTTTCGCCAGCGTGGCGGCGGGCATTGCGTGTCTGTGGGGCCCCGCTCACGGCGGCGCCAATGAGGCGGTCATCCACATGCTGGAAGAAATCGAGGACCCGAAACAAATCGCCAAGTTCGTGGCTCGCGCCAAGGACAAGAACGATTCTTACCGCCTCATGGGTTTCGGCCATCGCATCTACAAGAATTATGATCCGCGCGCGAAAATCATCCGCCAGATGTGCCACTCCCTGTTACGCGAACAGGGCAGCGAAAATCAACCGCTGTTCGAAATCGCGATGGAACTGGAGCGTATCGCCCTGGAAGACGATTACTTTCAGGCGCGCAAACTTTACCCCAACGTTGACTTTTATTCCGGTATTATCCTGCGCGCCCTGGGCATTCCCCTGAATATGTTCACGGTAATTTTCGCCATCGCGCGCACCGCCGGCTGGATTGCCCAATGGATGGAGATGATGGAAGATGAAGAACAGCGCATCGGCAGGCCCCGGCAAGTCTATATCGGCGAAGCAAAGCGGGATTATCCGCGACGCCAGGAATAACCGCAGCGGCACCTGAGATGGCGCTTCACCGACGGCAGGTGCGCTGATGGAGCGGCGTCGCTGGATCGGTCTGTTGCTGGGACCGGCGCTGTTTATGCTACTGCTGCTCCTGCCCACCCCCGCCATGCTGTCGCCCGCGGCCATGGCGGTAGCGGCGATCGCGGTGCTGATGGCGGTATGGTGGATTACCGAAGCCATTCCGATTCCGGCCACCGCGTTGCTGCCCATTGCCCTGTACCCATTGCTGGGCGTCATGAGCTCCCAGCAAGTCACCAGCGCCTACGCCAATCACCTGATCTATCTGTTCATGGGCGGTTTTCTGATCGCGGTTACCATTGAAAAATGGCAACTGCACAAACGCATCGCCCTGCACACCATCCTTATCATCGGCACCACGCCCCGGCGCATCATTCTGGGGTTTATGCTCGCCACCGCTTTTTTGTCCATGTGGGTAAGCAATACCGCCACCGCCATGATGATGTTAACCATCGGCTTGGCGGTGATTAAGCAAATTCAGCCGGCCGGCGCTGCCGCCCCCGCAGGCGCCACGCCGTTCGGCACGGCATTGATGCTGGGCATCGCTTATGCCGCGTCCATCGGCGGCGTCGCGACCCTCATCGGTACCCCCCCCAACGCCATCCTGGCGGGCATCGCGGAAAAAACTTACGGGATCAGCATCAGTTTCGCGGACTGGATGCTGTTCGCCCTGCCCTTATCGGTCATCATGCTGCTATGCACCTGGTGGTACCTGACTCGCATACTGTTCCCCACCGCCGCCCTGGAACAATTTGGTGGTCACGGCGCTATCCGGGATGCGTTGTCGCAATTGGGTGCCATGAAGCGGGAAGAAAAAATGGTGCTGGCGATTTTCATTCTGGTCGCCGGCGCCTGGATCACGCGCGGCTTTATCACGCTGGACAGCCTGAAGCTGGTAACGGATTCGACCATTGCCATGGCCGGCGCGGTGGCGCTGTTTATCATTCCGGTCGACTTCAAGCAGGGAAAGTTTCTGCTCGACTGGCAGACCGCCGTGACCATTCCCTGGGACATCATTATCCTGTTTGGCGGCGGTTTCGCTCTGGCTGAGGGTTTCAGCGCCAGCGGCCTCACCCAATGGCTGGCCAATGCGCTGGTGGTATTGCAGGGCACGGACGCGGTTGTGTTAATCGCCACCATCGTGCTGCTCGTGGTGTTTCTCACCGAGGTGACATCCAACACCGCCACGGCCTCGCTGATGATCCCGGTCATGGGCGCGCTGGCGGTGGCCATGGATATCAATCCCCTGATCACCATGACCGCGGTCGCCGTCGCCGCGTCCTATGCCTTCATGCTACCGGTGGCCACGCCCCCCAACGCCATCGTTTACAGCAGCCGCCAGATCTCCATACCGCAAATGGCGAAGGCGGGCTTCGGATTGAACCTGCTGGGTACCGCGCTGATCACGCTTTTCATCCTCACGGTGTTACCCAGGGTGCTGTAGAGTGCGTAATACGCACCACGCAATTTTCTATAACGAAGCCGCGCAGACATCGTAAAAACCGGTGCGTAATACGCGCCTTACGGCACAAAAATGATGGCGCGGCCGGCCTGACCGACGCCGAATACTTGCGTGGCCGAGGCACCCCAGACACCATAAATATTGCCGGTAGTACGATCGATATCAGACGTCCAGGACGCGCCGTCGTAACGAAACACGCCGTCGCCGACGACGACGATGGCGCTCATGGACGCCGCCCAGATGCGCTTCATGTAGGTATTGGCGGCGGTATGAGACGCGGACCAGCCGTTACCGTCGAAATGGTAAACATCGTCGTAAACCAGGTAGTATACGTCGCTGGCATTGTTCACCCAGACGCTTTGGGAACTATTGGTGGCGGTACCGATATCCACCAGCGACCAGCGCGCGCCATCAAAATGCAAACTGGGTGCGCCCGCCACATAAATATCATCCGCGGCGCTACCCCGCACCTGGTAGAGATCCAACACTACGGAGTCGGAGTCGTCATACACGAGGTCCCAGCGTTTGCCATCGATGCTGTGATAGATCCGGTCCGCCGCGTCCAAAACGTAGATGTCCCGGGGCCCACTCAGCCAAACACTGCTCAGCCCCTGCTCACTGGGATGCGTAAAAGCACTCCAGGAGACACCGTCGTAGTGATAGCTCTTTCCCAAACCCACGGCGTAGACATCCCGGTCCGAGCTGCCCCACACATCGGTGAACGGCAGCTCGGTGTCCAGCGTGGTCGGTGTCCAGGTCTGGCCGTCGTAATGCACGAGCGTACCTTGGATACCCACGGCATAGAGACTGTTTGCCGCGGTGCCCCAGACATTGGCCAAGGTGTTGAAGGTGCCGGAATTCATGACTTGCCATTTGTCGCTACCCGTATTGCGATAGCCGTCCTCGTTGGTCCCGGGACCAGCCGGGCCCGTGGTGCCGTTAGCGTCGGTGCCAGCTCCGGTACCGGTGCCGGTGCCGGTGCCGCCGGAGGCGCCGCCACCGCCGTTATCGTCTGCGCCATCACCGGCGCCGCGCTCGCCGGTACCGCCGCTTGCACCACCCTCATCGCCGCTGCTACCACCACCGGCGCAAGCAACCGCCGTCAGCAACACGCTCACCACCAGCCAACGGCAAAGTAAGCAGGGAAGGAAACGGTAAGCCTTGGCGCGATCCATGGTGGGTATTGCTCCTGGTCGGAAGTTCTCGGTTACAAGCTTGCGCAAGTATCGTATGCTAACAGACAGTACCGGGTAAATCCTTTATGCCGTCGCGATAATAGACTGTCGCCCACGCAACATTTTCATCGCTTGCGGTGACACATGCGCCACGATGGCAACCGGACTCCTGCAGGGTCGCGGGCTGCGACAGTCGATCCAGGCGGAATCATTGGTGCGCTCGTACATCCGGCGTCACACGCGCATTGAAGTCCGGGAGCGCTGCTGCCGATATACTTATAGTGACGATGACCAGCGCATCTGTACCAGCATGATCGGGGCGCGCTTCCACTCTGACAACCCACCTGGTATCGCCGGCAGGTACTCAGTACACCGGCAACCAAGAGGCCGAACATTTATTAAAAACGATCTTGCCCTTTATGAGTATTTCAGCCGACAATATCCGCCGCATCAAACATCCCGGCACAAAAAAAAAGCCAACGAACCCCATGAAATATGACGTAATCGACGCCCGCATCTCCCCAATGGGCCGCCTGGATATTCTTTCCAAACTGGAAGTCGGCCGTTTACTGGACACCAGTCAGGGTGGGTTGTACAACACCTTCCGAAATTGTTCCCTGGCGGTGCTGAATTGCGGCAATTACATGGACAACGGCAAGGAACTGCTGGAACGGTACCGATCTTTCGACATTCGCATCATTCCCGTTGAACGCGGCATCAAACTGGAAGTCATCGGCGCGCCCGTCAGCGCCTTTGTCGATCACAAGATGATCAGGGGCATCAACGAACACCTGTTCGCGGTGTTGCGCGACATTATCTATGTTGACGATGAAATCAACAATAATCCCAAATTCGATATCACGAATTCCGCCGGCATCACCAACGCGGTATTTCACATATTGCGTAACGCGAAAATTCTGCGCCCCAATGCCCAGCCCAATTTGGTGGTTTGCTGGGGCGGTCATTCCATTTCGCGCAAGGAATATGAATACACCAAGGAAGTGGGGCATGAAATGGGCCTACGCGGCCTGGATATCTGCACGGGTTGTGGTCCCGGCGCCATGAAGGGTCCGATGAAAGGCGCCACCATCGGCCACGCCAAACAACGCATCACCAACGGCCAGTATCTGGGCATTACCGAGCCGGGAATTATCGCCGCGGAGTCACCCAACCCCATCGTCAACGACCTGGTGATCATGCCGGACATCGAAAAACGCCTGGAAGCTTTTGTCAGAACCGGTCACGGTATCGTGGTGTTCCCCGGCGGTGTTGGTACCGCGGAAGAAATACTCTACGCCATCGGCATCTTGCTGCATCCGGACAACAAAGGCATACCGTTCCCGCTGATTTTCACCGGGCCAGAAGATGCCGCCGACTATTTTCGTGAAATCGACCAGTTCATCGGCAATATCCTGGGCCAGGAAGCGCGCAAACGCTACAAGATCATCATCAATGAGCCCGCCAGCGTCGCCCGGGAAATGGTCAAGGGCATTGACCTGGTACGTGAGTACCGCCGCGCCAAGGGCGACGCGTACTACTTCAACTGGCTGCTGAAAATTGAACAGGAACTGCAAACCCCGTTCGTGCCAACCCACGAAAACATGCACAATCTGGAACTGCACAAGAACCAGGACAGTCATTTACTGGCGGCCAATCTGCGCAAAGCGTTTTCGGGCATCGTCGCCGGTAATGTCAAGGACGAAGGTATTCGCGCCATCGAACAGCACGGCTTGTTTGAAATCCGTGGTGAACCTTCGATCATGGAACCGCTGGATGCCTTGCTCCAGTTTTTCGTGCAGCAACATCGCATGAAACTTCCGGGCAAGCACTACTCCCCCTGCTATCGCATCGTGAAATAGCCAGACTCATGGGTGCGGCGATACGCCACCGTTACGCTATCCAGTAACCGCCGCCTGAAAATATCAGGGATGCCGTCACCGGCACCACCATCCGTTCCTGGCACGCCCATGAGCCGCCATGCCAGTGACCCGTAATCCATCTATACTATATATACAACCCATGGCGCGGCCGCCTCAAACCGCCACAACCACGCATCATTAATCATAAGAATCAATGGCGTAGCCATCCCAAAACCCGGAATCAAGCGCAACCGGGCCCACGCAACTGTCAAGCGCTTCCCTGCCATTCCCGCAACCGACGTCAAATAATTTTTTTTGCGCTGCCTTATCACGAAAAAATGTTAAAGCACCCGGACCTCCGGACGCTACAACCGAGGCGGCGCCGTAATACATAAGCCAGGCAATCAACTAGTTACTCGGGGGAGACCAATGGATTTCAAAGATTATCTGAAAATTCTCGTTAAAAACGACGGCTCCGATTTATATCTCATCCCTAACGCTCCGCCCAGCGCCAAATTCCAGGGCACCCTGAAACCCATTGAGCAGGGGACGCTCACGGTGTTTCGCACCAAGGAAATCGCCTATCAGGTAATGAATGAGGAACAGCAAAAACAGTTCGAACACTCCCCGGAAATGAACCTGGCGATCTCCGAGCCGGGTATTGGCCGCTTCCGTATCAACATCTATCAGCAACGAAACAATATCGCGCTGGTGGTGCGCAACATTAAAACCGAGATACCCAATGCGGATAAGCTGGGCCTGCCGCCGGTACTGAAGAAAGTCATCACCGTAAAACGGGGTTTGGTATTGTTCGTCGGCGGTACCGGCTCGGGCAAGTCCACCTCTCTGGCGGCCTTGATCGATCATCGTAACAGCACTACCGGCGGCCACATCATCACTATCGAAGACCCGATCGAGTATCTTCATAATCACAAGAAATCCATCATCAGTCAGCGGGAAGTGGGCGTCGATACGGATTCCTTCGAAAAAGCACTGAAGAACACCCTGCGTCAGGCTCCGGATGTGATTCTGATCGGCGAGATCCGCGATGCGGAAACCATGGAATACGCCCTGGCCTTCGCGGAAACCGGTCACCTGGCCATTTCCACGCTGCACGCCAACAACGCCAACCAGGCACTGGATCGCATCATCAACTTCTTTCCCGAGGAACGCCACAACCAGTTGTTTACGGATTTGTCGTTGAACCTGCAGGCGTTTGTATCGCAACGCCTGATCCCCACGGTGGACGGCAAACGGGCGGCCGCCATCGAAATTCTGCTGGGCTCGCCACGGGTACAGGAGTTGATCTACAAAGGCGAAGTGTCCCTGATCAAGGAAGTTATGGAGAAATCCACCGGCATCGGCATGCAAACCTTCGACCAGGCCTTGCTCAAGCTGTTTCGCGAAGGCAAGATCACCGAAGATGAAGCGGTTAAAAATGCCGATTCGCAAAACAATGTGCGCCTGCAAATCAATCTCAGCAAGGGCAAGGACAAAGTCGCCAGCTCGGGCCTCAGCCTGGTAAACCATACCGAGGAGGACACGGAAACGGCCGCGGCGAACTGATGCATTGTATTTTCATGGCAGCCGGCATTATCATGTTACCGACATGACCCCGGAACTAAACCGAATGCACTGGCAGAAACACCTTGTGGCAGCAACGGCATGCGCGGCACTGGCCATCTCGGGATTGTCGCCGGTAGCGGCCGCCCATCCGGACAATGGCATGCTGCTGTTCGCCAAGGGCCCACCCGCCCACGCACCCGCCCATGGCTACCGTGCCAAGCACGGCTATCGCTATTATCCCGGCGCAGAAATTTATTTCGACATCAACCGAAATGTGTACTTTTATCTGCAACAGGGAAAATGGCTGAGCGCCCCAACTCCGCCACCGCTGCCGGGTCTTGACCTGAAAGATTTTGTTAACCTGGAACTCGATACCGACCAGCCTTTTTCCCTGCACGATAAGCATTTACGGCTCTACCCACCCAAAATCAAACTCAAATCCCCTAAAAAATAGCCCCGGTCGAACACCAGCCGAGCGCCCAAATGTACAGCAACCACACCTGGAACCCACGCCTTCCCGAGGTCTTGCTGTGCTAAAATCTGCTGCGTTTCCCCCGCAGTCCAGGAGCTCGGTAATGATGCAGTCCCCCAGTTTTCGTATCGCCACGGAACTTGCCGTGCAGGAACAACAAGTCGCCAACGCCATACAGTTGATCGATGACGGCGCCACCGTACCCTTCATCGCCCGTTACCGCAAAGAGGTGACCGGCGGTCTTGATGACACCCAGCTACGCCACCTGGCGGAGCGCCTGATCTATATCCGGGAACTGGATGAGCGCCGCGGCGCCATTATCAAAAGCATCGAGGAACAGGGCAAACTCACCAAGGAACTGCAGCAGTCGTTACTGGCCGCCGATACTAAAAGCACGCTCGAAGACCTGTACCTGCCTTACAAGAAAAAGCGGCGCACCAAGGCTCAAATCGCCCGTGAGGCCGGACTCGAACCCCTGGCGCTGGCCTTGCTCAAGGATGCCACGCTGGACCCGGCAGCAACCGCTGCCGGCTTTATCGACGTCGACAAAGGCGTCGCCGACAATGCCGCGGCGCTGGACGGCGCGCGTCAGATCTTGATGGAAATATTCTCCGAAGACGCGCCGCTGCTGGGACGCATGCGCGAATTTCTCTGGTCGCAGGGCATGCTGGTGTCGAAAGTGGTCAAAGGCAAGGAAGACGAAGGCAAGAAGTTCGCCGACTATTTCGATTTCTGCGAAGCCATCAACAAAATTCCCTCACACCGCGGTTTGGCCATGTTCCGGGGCCGTAACGAAGGCATACTCAACTTATACCTGCAGTTGAGCGACGTCGAAACACAAGCGCGTCATCCCTGCGAAGACATGATCGCCGGTCATTTCTCCATTGTTGATCGTGGCCGCGCCGCCGACCATTGGCTGCAGGAATCGGTGCGCTGGGCATGGCGTGTACGCATCAGCGGCAGCCTGGAAGTGGAATTAAAAACGCGCCTCAAGGAAGCCGCATCCGATGAAGCCATCAATGTCTTCGCCCACAATCTGCGCGATCTGCTGCTAGCGGCGCCGGCCGGCAACCACAGTACCATGGGCCTGGACCCGGGTCTGCGCACCGGGGTCAAAGTGGCGGTGGTGAGCGATACCGGCAAGGTGCTGGACACCGCCACCATCTACCCGCACGTGCCTAAAAACCAATGGGATATGGCGCGCGAAGTGCTGGCGGCGTTATGCATCAAGCACCAGGTGAAACTCATCGCCATCGGTAACGGCACCGCTTCCCGGGAAACGGACAAGCTCGCGGCCGAACTGTTGCAGAAATATTCCCAACTCAACGCACGCAAGGTCGTGGTTTCCGAAGCCGGCGCCTCGGTGTATTCGGCATCGGAACTGGCCTCCAAGGAATTGCCCGAGCTCGATGTGTCACTGCGCGGCGCCGTGTCCATCGCGCGCCGTCTGCAGGATCCGCTGGCGGAACTGGTGAAAATCGACCCGAAATCCATCGGTGTCGGCCAATACCAGCATGACGTCGGCCAGACGCAACTGGCGCGCAAACTCGACGCGGTAGTGGAAGACTGCGTAAACGCCGTAGGCGTTGACATTAACAGCGCCTCACCGCAGTTATTGTCACGGGTCGCGGGCCTGGCCGCCTCGCTGGCGGAGAACATCGTGCAGTATCGCAACGAACACGGCGCTTTCAAGAATCGCGCGCAAATCCTCAAAGTACCGCGCATGGGCGCCAAAGCGTACGAACAGGCCGGTGGCTTCCTGCGTGTCGTCGGCGGCGACAATCCGCTGGACAATTCCAGCGTGCACCCGGAAAGCTATCCCGTGGTGCAACGCATCATCGACGCCACCGGCCGGGATATCCGCGGCTTGATCGGCGACAGCAAGTTCTTGCAGAGCCTCGACCCGTCCCGG
>JAHECY010000217.1 GCA_024641505.1 Gammaproteobacteria bacterium | reverse complement strand
GGATCACCCACGCCCCGTTACCCGGCGCGATTTTATTCGACAGGGTATTATAACTGGCGGAGCCACACTGGCTGCAGGGGGGATCTTCAGTTTGTTTGCCAACCCAAGGGATGCCTTTGCCGAATTGTCTGGCGATATTTACGAGATGGCAAAATCGGCAGGCTGTCCAACCGGTGGGGCCGTTTCACCCAAATTGCCCATTATCTGTTTTGACCTGGCTGGCGGCGCCAACATAGCAGGCTCCAATGTCCTGGTTGGTACCAATGGACAAACAGATTTCCTAACTGAGACTGGTTATAGCCGCCTAGGTGTACCAAATACCATGTTGCCCAATGTTGACGCCACTTTCGTCAACACCGAGCTGGGACTGGCCTTCCATTCTCAGAGTGCCATGCTGGCCGGTATTCGGGATAAAGCACCGACATTATTCGGGACAGGTCGCGTAAATGGCATCGTCATTCCCGCCCGTTCAGACAATGATACTGCCAATAACCCCCATAACCCCATGTATGGTCTGGCCCGTGCCGGTGCCGCTGGTAGTGTGACAAATTTGATTGGATCCAGTAACTCCGACTCCGGCGGTAACTCAGTCTCGCCGGTTGCCCTGATGGACCCGGAAATGCGCCCGGTCAAGGTAGATCGCCCCAGTGATGTGGCGGGCATGGTCGATACCGGTGACCTGACGGCCATCCTGAATGACCCACAGGATGTTAAAGCCGTGATGGAATCGATTGCCCGGTTGAGTCATCAAAAGCTCGGCCGCGTCGATACCACACTCACAACCGTCGTTAAAGCCGGTCCACCGCCCATCACCCGCGATGATGTCGTTAAAGATCTGGTTCGCTGTGGTTACTTTGGTGCAGCGGACCTTGCGGACCGATTTGCCGGTAAAAGCATCGATCCGGATATGGATCCGGAAATCGTCACACAACCGCCGCCAAATAAACCGGATGCACCGCCACAACCGGCTGGTACTACCCCAATCTTTGATCGCACCACCGAATTCAGTCAGGATGGCGAATTCCGTAAAGCCGCCTCGGTTATGAAAATGGTCGTCGATGGCTATGCCGGTGCCGGGACCATCACCATGGGCGGATTTGATTATCACACGGGCGATCGAACTACAGGTGAATTGCGTGACCGCCGTGCCGGACGTTGTATTGGTGCGTGTCTGGATTATGCTCGCCGCCGAAATAGCCCGCTTATCATCTATGTCTTCAGCGATGGTTCGTTATCCAGTAATGGACGTATTGACCCGGCCGTAGGTAAGGGCGAATGGACCTCGGATAATTCATCCACCGCCGCCTCCTTTATGCTGGTTTATAATCCGGCTAGCAGTCCGGTTCTGACCAGTCCTTACACCACCACCCATCAATTGGGGACTTTTTCAAATGCCGGCGCCGTAGTCACCAATTCCAGCCCGGCGGCCAATAACGTCAATCTGCTGGTGAATACCGTCCTTCTCAACTACATGGCATTGAACGGAGATATGAATAATTTCCCCACCATCTTCCCAAATGGAGTGAGCCACGGTCTTGGCTCGGGCACTGCTTATGAAAAATATGCTGCATTCGAATCAATCAAGCCGTAGCATAATTTTGTTTTGAATACAGGATTATAATCCAGCCGACCCGCCACCTCTGGCGGGTCTTTTTTTGCTATCCTCTACCCATCTCTTTTCCTGTCCGGTTAAATTCAAGTGGGGAATATGCTGCTGTTATTCAAACAACAAAAACAAGTGGGGCTCATGGGCCTTGCCCTGCTTTTACTCTTTGCCTCTCACCCGGTATATGCCGACTGGCACAAACAGGAACAGGCCATCATGGGCACCTCGGTGAGTGTCGAGCTCTGGCACGACAACCGCCTACAGGCCCAGAAGTGTATTTCGCTGGTGATGGATAACATGCGCCGCATCGACGCCAGCATGAGCCCGTTCAAGCCGGACAGTGAGCTGAGCCGGCTTAACCGCGACGCGGTGAGTAAGGACGTCAAGGTCAGCAAGGAACTCTTCCAGCTGATCGAACGGGCCAATGAGGTCTCGGTCATGACCGAGGGGCGATTTGATATCACCTTTGCCAGCGTCGGTTATCTGTACGATTACCGCAATGCCGTCCGGCCATCGGACGATCAACTGAAACCCCTGCTTGGGGCAATCAATTTCCACCATCTTCAGCTCAACCCACAGAACAGGACCATCCGCTATCTGAACCCGCAGGTGCGCATTGACCTCGGCGGCATCGCCAAGGGGTTTGCGGTGGATCAGGGCATTGCAATATTGCAAAAGTGCGGCATTAAACACGCCCTGGTCAGCGCCGGGGGTGACAGC
>JAHECY010000139.1 GCA_024641505.1 Gammaproteobacteria bacterium | reverse complement strand
TACGAAAAGAAGATCATGACCATTGCCAACCAGATGAACTGTGTCGGTTGTGAGGCTTGTGCCAAGATCTGTCCGAAAAAATGTTACACCCATGCGCCGATGACGCAGGAATAAACAGGATGAATACCGTGGTGGATGTCAGCCAACTAATGCAAGCCGCCCGTGATCCCTCTGACATAGTGACTCAGGCGTTAGGCGGGGTGCTGGCACAATTTCCACTTCACGGTTTGAGCCAGGCAGAGCTGGCGCAGCTGCGTGCCAATTATTTCCCAGGTCTGGATGCATTACCCGGCCCAGCGACAGGCGGCTGCGAGGGTTTGCGCGCCGATGAAATCGCGGATGTACTGGCATTGTTACTGGAATACCGCCGTGATGACAGTGCCGCGAACCGTTGGGTCGCCCACGCATTGGCGACGGCCTGTCTGGGTGGCAATCATCTCTATCAGGACCTGGGCCTGAGCCACCGTCGTATTCTCTCTAATATATTGGAGCAATACTTCCCGGCCCTGTTTGCCAAAAATACCGGCAACATGAAGTGGAAGAAATTCTTCTATAAACAACTGTGTGAGCGTGCTGAAATCCAGGTGTGCAAGGCACCCAGCTGTAAGGTCTGTGTGGATTACAAGGAATGCTTTGGGCCGGAATAGCAATAAAGCTACAACCCCTATTGAGTTGGTTGGGCCTTGCAGATAAACCGAATAACGGTCAGATCTAGCAGAGACATCTCGGTAGTACTGTTTAATACTAGTGTCTAATGCTGCGGTAAGTTATTGATTACTCTGAGCTGCCTAGTAACAAAGTATTAGAATATCGACAGGGTAACTACTTGATAGTCTTATGTATTTAATCTGATTCGTAATCAGTAGGTCCGGTGTTCGATTCACCGCACCAGCACCATTATTTTATGGTTCTCGACAAGTTGAAATTCATCAAACTTCCTGCGGTTACAAGATACATTAATCGCGGCATCCTGCTGTAGCTGTTATGTGTGCTCAATGCCGTGTATGATTGATCGCTGATAGATGCAGCAACAATTTCTGAACCAAACGGTGAGTCATATAAAAAATCTCAACGGTTTTTCAGATGACCAGTTGTCTATTTGGTTCCATTCTGTAATACGATCCAAAATGTGTTGTAATCGCTCCCTTGCTGAAGCTAGAGTATCCTCGTAGCACTGCCCTTTAAACACGAACTACATTATGACCCAGAAACGTAATCCAATTGAAACTCGTCAGCGGATACTGATGGCCGCGATTCATGAATTCTCGGCAAAAGGATTCAATGGAGCGCGTATCGATATTATCGCCAAGCGCTCTAAGGCTAACACCCGCATGATTTATCATTATTTCGGCGGCAAGGAACAACTGTACATTAGCACTCTGGAACATGTGCTGGGGGAGTTGCGGGTTGAGGAGTTAAAGCAGGATGTTGAGGGGGTGGAACCGCTCGAAGGTTTAATGCAACTGTTCGATTTTATTCAAACACATTTTGCTACGCATCCGGATTTAATCTGTTTAATGTCGGCCGAGAATATTCTTAAGGCGCGCTATTTGAAGAAATCTAAAACTACGCACGAACGCGCCTCATCTGTGTTGAAATTAATCGGCGAGTTGCTCGATCGCGGTATACGCGCCGGGGTTCTACGTGCCGATCTCAAGCCGTTGCCGCTCTATGTGGCCATGGTGAGTCTGAGCTATTTCCACCTCTCTAATGCCTATACCCTGAGCACCTTATTTCAAAAGGATATATTATCCTCCCAATGGCGCGCAAAATATGGCAAGCAGGCGCGGGACATGCTTATTCTGTACTTACAAGCTGAATGATTAGCGTAGACCCAAAGCGGGATAATGCGGCTATGACAGTCATGTTTAACATCTGAGCCAACGGCTGCGCATCGTAGTATATTGGATTTAGCGTCTGACCATTAACAGAAATTACTGCACCATAATATCACTCCCTTGCTCACAAACAGTGCCATTTTAGTTAAAAGCATAGTTGCATCTGTATGTTAGCGTTATTTTACAAGTGATTGAAATGTAATCTGAATGTTGTATTTTTATAGGTGGTGGATGCGTCCAAGTTGATATGGCATAACCTTTGCTTGCAAGTAAACAAACACTTACTTAATTGCTGCAACAGGAGCATATCAATGATAATACGTGGAATCCTATTTCAACTTACATTAATCACCCTCAGCGCGATTTCCTTCAGTACTCCAGCATTGGCCGAATCTAAAATTGGCTTCATTTATGTTGGACCAGCAGCAGACTACGGTTACAACATGTCCATGGATCTCGGACGTAAGTACCTTGAAAAAAATGGCACCGGTATTACCACGACGATGTTCGAGACCGTACCTGAGAATGCCGAGGTAGAACGTGTAATGGAACGGTTAATCAATGCTGGCCACAATATTGTTTTTGCAACAAGTTATGGTTATCTCGACTATGCCCTTAAGGTCGGGGAAAAAAATCCAAAAATATCCATTCTGCATGCTGGGGGATTAAAAACCTCGGCAAATGTTGGCACATATTGGGCGGATAGCGATGATGGTATGTACCTTGCCGGCATGGTGGCAGGCTCAGTAAGTAAATCCGGTAAGCTCGGATTTATCGGCGCGTTTCAGATTCCACAATTATTGCGCAGCATCAACGCCTTTACCTTGGGCGCACAATCGGTGAATCCAAAGGCAACGACGACAGTTATTTGGACCGGAGGTTGGTGGGAGCCGAAGAAAGAAACTGAGGCAACCAATGCCTTTGCTGACCAAGGTATTGATGTCGTCGCAGAACAAGTTGATTCGCCGATCACCATTGCCAATACCGCCGAGAAGCGTGGAATTTACATGATCGGTAAAGATGTCAATATCAGTGATCGGGCACCGAAGGCATGGCTGACCGGTGTGTCATGGAACTGGGGTCCAATGATGCTGAAACTGGTAAAAGAAATTGAGGCAGGGACATGGAAACCCTCGCATGTTTTCGGCAACCTCGCGGATGGTAGTGCCGTACTGGATCCCTTCGGTAAAAGCGTACCTAAAAATGTGCAGAAGAAAGTACTGGGCGTGAAGGCTAAGATCATTGCTGGTAAAAAGAATATTTGGACTGGACCAATTTCTGCTCAGGATGGAACAGTCATTGCGGCGAGTGGTGTGGCACTGACGCGGGATAAAATAGAATCCACTAATTTCCTGATTAAAGGTGTTATTGGTTCGGCTCATTAAGATTTATATAGGAGGCGTGCATGATAGTGACAATTCCATATTCCAAATCGGCCGATAATCCCAAGGACGAGGAGAAACGCCAGCGTCGGTACGGGGTCAGCGAGTCACAGTCTTGGTTAGTTAGTGAAGATAGTGTCGATATGACGCGGTCTGCACCGCCCGTACGTGTATTGGAGATCGAGGCGGAGCCGCAACCAATACGCATCGACGCCAATAAGACAGCATTATTGATTGTGGATATGCAGAATGATTTTTGTTGCAAGGGTGGCTGGATGGATTTGATCGGTATCGATGTCAGTCCGAATCGCAAACCCATCGAACCCTTGCAACAATTAATCACTGCATTTCGTACCCAGGCATTACCCATTGTTTGGGTCAATTGGGGGGTGCGCAAGGATCTGCTGAATATTAGTCCCTCGGTCCTGCATGCGCATAACCCACATACCCTGACGCATGATCTGGGTAAGGCAATCCCCGGTTCGCGTTCAGAAGTACTCAACAAGGGGAGTTGGGGCGCGGAGGTGGTCGATGAACTGCATCCAGGTGAGCAAGATATCCAGATCACTAAACATCGTTTTAGCGCCTTCTGGGATACTGAGACCGATGCAATCTTGCGCAATCTCGGTATCAAAACGCTCCTTATTGGCGGCGTAAATATGGATCAGTGTGTGATGACGACACTCGAAGATGCCAGCTTTCTCGGCTATGACACCATTTTAGTTGAAGATTGCACGGCGACGACCTCGCCAGAGTATTGCGTGCAGGCGGTACTTTATAATGTGAAATTATTATTCGGATTTGTTACACGCTCCGGCGCCATTATAAACGCACTTGGCATGGAGCAAGACTGAATGCTGTTTTTATCAACGAAGCCGTCGTTTGAAAAAAATCTTATCGAGCGTGAAATAACGCTGCCGACCGTTCCCGTACCTATCGCCAATTTTTTGCCATTCCAGCGTGCCGGCAACCTGGTCTATTTGGCCGGGCAAGTTTGTGAATGGAATGGTGAAGTGACCTGCACCGGAAAGGTGGGAACTGAAATTATTATCGAGCGTGCCTTCAATGCGGCACGAATATGTGGCTTGAATCTCATCGCTGCATTACGTCAGGCCTGTGACGGTAATCTGGATCGCGTCAGTCACTGTGTACGGCTAGGCGGATTTGTTAATTGCGAGCCAGATTTTAATGCAGTGCCACAGGTAGTGGATGGTGCATCTAATCTGATGTATGAGATGTTTGGCGAACGTGGCCGCCATGCACGTACCGCAGTGGGTGTCGCGTCACTACCGCGTTGCGCTACCGTTGAAGTCGAGGCAATATTCATTCTTGACTCAGACTGATATGTCTGCAGCGCCACGATTCAGTTTGCAGAATATCAATAAACGTTTTGGCGAAGTTAACGCAAATTCGAATGTAAATCTTGATATCTATCCGAATGAAGTTATTGCCTTGCTGGGTGAGAATGGTGCCGGCAAGAGTACGCTCATGAAGCTTCTGTATGGATTCTATACGCCTGATGCCGGTGAAATAGTGGTTGAGGGTGAGCCACTTGTTGCGCATTCCCCCAAGCAATCCTTGCGCCTGGGTATCGGAATGTTGTTTCAACAATTCAATCTAGTGCCTGCCCTCAGTGTACTAGAAAATCTATTACTGGCATTTCCAGCAGCACCGTGGTGGCAGTGGCGTCGCCGGCGTCTCACCACCGATGTGCTGGCATGCCTGCAACGAATTGCTCCAGATATCGACCCACAACGCTTGGTCCGCGATCTGTCCGTAGGTGAACAACAAGTGGTGGAGTTGGCCAAAATTATGGCGCTGAATGCGCAATTGGTTATTCTCGATGAGCCAACGGCTGTACTAACCCCTCAAGAGGTTGAACGCCTATATCAATTTGTTGCGCAGTGCCGTGCCGATGGCAAGGTGGTCGTATTTATCACTCATAAATTAGCGGATGTGCGTGCCTGCGCAACGCGCATCGTTGTGATGCGGCAAGGTAGGATTGTGGGTGACTGGCGAACGGAAACCGTCACAGATAATGAATTGATACAGGCCATGGTGGGTAAAGATACCGGTTTGATAGTCAACCGTATTGCGCCACCAAAACACTTATTACCGAAACTCATGGTGAAGAGATTAAATGTCAGTAGCAGGGTAGGGACAATAACAGCAATGGATTTTGAGGTATCACCTGGTGAAGTACTCGGTATCGCTGGTGTGATGGGTAATGGTCAACGGGCATTGGCCATGGTGTTGGCGGGTATATTGGTGCCGGATAGTGGCGAGGTCATTCTCGATGGTGTGAGCATTAATGCGCTGGCACATGAGACCATCAAAGTTCCGGATAATGTTGCCTATATTCCCGAAAGCCCGCTGACCAATGCGGTCGTGGCTCAATTGGATCTGGCGACGAATCTGCAGTTACGCGCGCTCGATGCATTGCCATTTCTACAATGGGGTATGCCGGCACTGCATGAAGCACAACACAAATTAGCAGCACATGATGTCCGCCCAAGCGATCCGCACTTATCTGCCGGCGCCTTATCGGGAGGCAATCTGCAAAAATTGGTGATTGCTAGGGAATTGTCGCGTCCAGTGCAGTTAGTGATTGCCTGTTACCCTACGATGGGTTTGGACCTGATTGCGACACGAAACGTGTATGAACGGTTGTTTGCTCAGGCAGAGCAGGGTGCCTGCATTATCTGGTTTAGTGAAGAACTGGATGACCTGCTGCGTTATGCTCATCGTATTATGGTGTTACATGGTGGCCGTGTCCAAAGTATTGGTCCTGTAGCAAGCTTTGACCGGCAACGCATTGGTCGTCTGATGACTGGACATGCACAGGCATGCTGATGTTGCGAGATTACGTGCATAGGTTGTTAAGACCTGGCCTATTGGTGATCTTGTTCATCGGTGTGATCCTATTATTTTTTATTCTTATCGGTAAACCACCACTACAAATGTTTTGGTCAATGTTGACCTATTCAATGGGTGATGTATTTTCGCTGTCAGAAACTTTGGCGAAGACCACACCGATTTTATTTTGCGCTTTAGCGGTAATTGTCCCGGCTCGACTTGGCTTGATATCCGTTGGTGGCGAAGGCCAACTGTATGTGGGTGCCTTGACAGGGACTTGGGCGGCCTTGCAATTCCCAGACGCAGGATTGTGGATACTCCCGGTGATGCTGTTTGCTGGTGCTGCAGGTGGCGCATTCTGGGGAGGAATTACCGGGGTATTAAAAGCCTGGGCAGGTGTACATGAAACAATTTCTACCTTGTTACTTAATTACGTTGGCATTCTGTTGGTGAGTCACCTGGTGTATGGACCATGGAAAGACACTGCCAACCTTGGATGGCCAGCGACACGTTCATTCCCTGTTAATGCAATATTACCAAAATTCCATGCGACACAAATTCATCTTGGCTTACTGATTGCGATGATATTGGCGATAGTGTTGCACGTGTTATTAAACCATAGTCGCTGGGGTTTGAGTTTGAAAATCTTGCAACGTAATCCAGCCGTGGCTGCATTGAGTGGCTTAAATCCAATCCGGCAGACAATCCTGGTAATGCTAGTGGGTGGCATGCTGGCAGGATTAGGCGGGATCAGTGAGGTCTCAGCAATACAGGGGCGGTTACAACCAACCATTTCCAGTGGGTACGGCCTGGCAGGATTTTTAGTGGCATGGTTATCTGCCCAACAACCCATGCGTGCGCTGTTGATAGCGTTTTTATTTGGTGCATTGTTGGCGGCCGCTGATTCGTTACAAATGTTTGCCCATGTTCCGGCGGCAAGCGCGGTGGTGTTACAAGGCTTAATATTTTTAACTGCACTGATCATTAACCAGTTGCCTTCACAGTGGAGAATTCCGTTTTGGACGAAATAAATTATACCTTGGCAGGTAGTTGGGTAGCGGCATCGCTACGCAGTGCTTCACCATTGATGCTGGTATTACTTGGTGAAACCTTGACTCAACGTGTCGGTATCGTGAATTTAGGTGTGGAAGGCCAAATGCTCGCCGGTGCCTGTTTTGGCTTCGGTGCGGCCGCGGTGTTTCATGATCCTGTGCTCGGATTGGGAGTCGGCGCCCTCGCCGGACTTGTCTTGTCACTCTTGCATGGTGTGTTATGTATACAACTACGGGTCAATCAAATTGCCAGTGGTCTATGTGTGATGATGTTAGGTACCGGCATCACTAGCTATGTCGGGCGAGTATTCGTCGGTGCGGAAGTCAGTGGTTTGGCGCCACTGGCAGGTCAATTCGCATCAGCACAATCTTTCTGGCAACCGTTATTGACGCAACTCACCTGGATTGCACCGCTGGCGGTAGTGCTCACACTTGTTGCCGGAGTGTTGCTGTTTCGTACACGCACCGGTCTGCATTGGCGTACCGTCGGTGAATCGTCCACAGTGGCAGCGGCTTTAGGTCTGCGTCCACGTCTCGTGCAATGGCAAGGTCTGCTTACTGGCGGATTACTTTCTGGATTGGCTGGTGCCGTGTTATCTATCGATTACACGCAAACCTGGGCGCAGAATATGACCAAAGGTCTGGGATTGATTGCCGTTGGCCTGGTAATCGTCGCACGGTGGAATCCATTTCTGGTTTTACCTGTGGCGTTGTTGTTTGGCCTGGCAGATACATCCGTCCTACGTTTACAGGCGGCAGCGGTGAATACATCCTCATATTTACTGGCGGCAGCACCGTATGTTTTCTGTTTAGGGATACTAGTTGTTACCCATTTGCGTGCTGATCGTGATGCACATATGCCGGCAGGTCTTAAGGCGGTATTCAATGATCGTTAATGAAAATACGATCCAATTATTATTTTTTCGCTAGCTGATCTGAAAAGTATATTATGCAAGCACATGACATAGCTGCATTCCTACCCGTTGTATTGGTGCTCATCACTGCGGGTGTCATTGCTGGATTTATTGCTGGCCTGCTGGGAGTGGGTGGTGGCATCGTAATCGTTCCGGTGCTGTATCAGTTATTACCTTATATACAGGTCGAAGAGGGATCGCGCATGCATGTGGCCGTGGCAACCTCACTCGCGACAATTATTGCGACCTCTATCGCGTCGGTGCGGGCGCATCACCGTCGTGGCGGAATTGATCTGGCACTCTTGAAGCAACTGGCTCCGTATATTTTTCTCGGTGCGGTGCTGGGATCGATATTGGGAGGGCGCGTCACGAATCAGCTGCTCGCCGGACTTTTTGCGATTATTGCCTTATTTGTAGCCATACAAATTGCATTGAGTAAAGACACGCGAACAGTGGCGCAAAATGTACCAGCAGGCATTGGCAGCGTCCTGATTGGTTTCATGATTGGTATTGTTTCCGTGCTGATGGGCATTGGCGGCGGCACTTT
>JAHECY010000216.1 GCA_024641505.1 Gammaproteobacteria bacterium | reverse complement strand
GTACGCCCGACCAATGCTTCAATCAGCGTGAGCTCCTGGTCGTTATGATTGATCATGGGGGCTTTGCGAATGTTGTTACCGGAGGCAACGTTCACGATATAAACAGGCTGGTCGTGATGCGTGGCGGTAATGATCTGTTTGCTGGCAGGATTGGTGCTGGAGTTGATATCGGTCGTGCCATAACAGGTGCAGAAATAGGTTTGCTCGGGGTCTGCCTCAACATAAAAGCCGGTACCGCGGATACCGATGGTGGCAGTCGTTGTTTTGACATTCATGGGAGAATTACGGGATACAGAAAGTAGTCTTCCGGCGAGCAATATCAGCCCTGAAATGAATGACTGCTCGGGCGCTGTGGCGATCTGCTGTTGTTTAGGTTCTATAATGGGTTCGGGTTCTTTTTGTGCGGCTATTGGTTTTTTTGAGTTATTTTTTTCTGTTTTTTTCTCTTCTATCTTGGGTGCCTCGATTTTTTTGTTGGGTGCCGAAATGACCAAATGACTGTCTCCGCGAAGGATCATGGAGTTGTTGCCGTTGATGACAAAAATGATTTCGCTGTTTTTACCGGTAATGACGGTATCGCCCGGATAAATGCGGGTCGCCAGTGTGGCGTCCTTGCCGTTGACGGTAACACGACCGGTGAGACTGTAAATTGAGCGGTCAGGTGAAAGTTGGGAAGGCCTGCTGCCAAACAGGCTGGCGGCCAGCACGTTTGAACCGGGCAGGCCAGCAGCAAAAACGCCCGAGGTCAGTGCCTGTATCAGCACTCTGCGGCGTGGATCATCAATCTCGTCACTATTTTTCATGTTTCCCCCAGAAAACGGTTAGTCGGAAATTCAGATTGGTTTGTTTTGTGGAATCTCTACAGTTAAATGTTAGCACTATGGTGGCGCATTGGTTGCTTATCGTAAAGTGTAATTATGCTTCAGGCAAATTCACTATTTTTGAATGCTTGACTCATGAATATTGTTAATAGAGTGCCTTGTCCGTGAAGGCAGGAATCTGGCCGTTTGATTAGGCGTGCTTCCCGGCTGTGCAGGAAGTTTGAGTGGCGCCGGATCCGTGTTTCCTTTAACTTTTTACGTGTGATGAGTTTATTATGTTTGCCATTAAGTTGAATATAATCAATTGCTTGCAATGTTCTTTATAAATCAGTGTGTTATTTTGGTGTGAATTTTAACGAGGCGGAGTTGATGCAGTAGCGTAACCCGGTTGGCTTGGGACCGTCTTCAAATACATGGCCAAGGTGGGCGTCACAATGGGCGCATACGACTTCGGTGCGCGTCATGCCGTACTTGGTGTCGGTACGGTTGGTGATGGCGCTTGCCTCGATCGGTTGCCAGTAGCTGGGCCAGCCGCTGCGTGAGTCATATTTGGTGGCAGAACTGAACAGCGGTGTACCGCAACAGGCGCACTGGTAAATACCCTCGTCATGCTTGTCCCAGTACTCGCCGGTAAAGGCGGGCTCGGTGCCGCACTGGCGGCAAATTTTATATTGCTCGGGGGTGAGCTCGGCGCGCCACTCGGCATCGGATTTTTCTACTTTCTCACTCATAGCACCTCACCTGCATGGTCGGCCAACCTTGAACGTTCGCCGCGCTGGAGCGTGACGTGCCCGCTGTGTTCCCAGCCCTTGAAGCGATCCACCACATAGGTCAGCCCTGAACTGCCTTCCGACAGGTAAGGGGTGTCGATCTGCGCGATGTTGCCCATGCACACCACCTTGGTGCCGGGACCGGCGCGGGTGATCAGCGTCTTCATCTGTTTTGGGGTCAGATTTTGCGCCTCGTCAATGATCAGGAACTTGTTGAGGAAAGTGCGGCCACGCATGAAATTGAGTGACTTTACCTTGATGCGGCTGCGGATCAGGTCGCGCGTGGCCGCTCGTCCCCAGTCGCCGCTTTCGTCGTCCGACTTGTTGAGCACGTCCAGATTGTCGTCCAGCGCGCCCATCCACGGGTTCATTTTTTCTTCTTCGGTGCCGGGCAGGAAGCCGATGTCTTCACCTACCGGTACGGTGACGCGGGTGATGATGATTTCGGAATACAGTTTTGTTTCCAGCGTCTGCATCAGGCCAGCCGCCAGGGTGAGCAGGGTTTTGCCGGTGCCGGCCTGGCCGAGCAGGGTGACAAAGTCGATTTCGGGATTCATCAGCAGATTCAGCACAAAACTCTGTTCCCGGTTGCGTGCGGTAATGCCCCAGATCGCATGTTTGGCGTGACTGTAGTCGGTCAGCGTGCGCAACATGGCGGTGTCGCCGCTTTGCTCGGTGACGACAGCATGGAAGGGGGTGGCCCCTTCCGTTTCCTGGTAAACAAATTCATTCACCAGCAGATCACGGCATAAAGGTCCCCTG
>JAHECY010000138.1 GCA_024641505.1 Gammaproteobacteria bacterium | reverse complement strand
CAAGCCGTGTCGCTGACCGGAATCAGGAAGTTGCGTACACCTGGAAGTGCCGAGGATGCATCGTGACAGCCCCGTCGTCCACATTGCCGGAGAGCTGGAGTAACTCGATTGGTCCAATAACACATCACCGTTGCTGAAGATACCGAAATCACCGACATAACGCTCAATACTGAATCGGTCCAGCGCATATTGCGCAACGTCTTCACCTTCGGGGCCCAGCACCACCAAGTCATCGTTAAGCAGCAGGTACAAGGAATTGCCTGGACCGGTATGCATGTAACTCGGTCCACGCAATATAATAGTTTGCGCATGTACCCAAAGAAACACTGCCATCAGGAACACCAGCATAAACAACAAAGTGAATACTGCGGAACTGCCACGTTCGAACAGTTTGTCGATTAATGGTGATCTTCGGTGTGTATCATTGTTTGAGGGATGCATGGTCGCCAGGACAATTTCCAACGCTGCGGGTGAATCCGTGTACTTTCTAGTGTTAGCGGATTGGATACAGAAATAATTAATGCTTTTGAATATATGCAATATTTATAATATTGTAATGTACGAAAATATTTATCGAGCTTATTTGGTCGGCGTTGTTTACAACAGACCGCCTAAATTCGCGGTAATCCACAGAATCCTATGGATCATTGCGGGTAGGTTGGTTCGCAGTCTGAGAATTAATGCCCAATTTCCAATCAAACACGCTTTACCCCCTTCCTAAATCTCCCGGAATGCCGATATAGCTTACTCCAGATAAAAGTTGTATTTAATTGAATTACAACTAAAATCTGACAGGATTATTTTTTGGTGGCAGGACCGATGTCTCAGGAATCTCAAACCTTTATCGCGCTAATCGAAAACTTTGCGATGCAACATCCGGAATGGTGGTTGGCCGGTGGTGCAACAATTATTGTGTTATTGCTGGTGCTGCTCTCCAGTGTGCAACGACACCTGCGGGCCACCGCGGAACAACGCAAAATCAAACGTGTTGTTATGAAAACCGCCGTGCAGTTTATGCCGAATATCGAGTTGCCGGATGAAGTTGCCGGGGCGGTACATGTGGATTACCTGATGCTGACCCCCGGAGGCATTATTGTGATCGATGTGCTCAACTGCCGGGGGATCCTGTTCGGTGGCGAAAAAATCGATATGTGGAGTCAGTTGGTGGGGCGCAAGAGTTATAAATTTGAAAATCCCTTACCCCATAATCAGAGCCGCGTGCAGACAATCAAATTTCTACTGGACCCGAAGGTACCGGTGGCGGGCAGGGTGGTATTCTCCAGCGCCGGGACATTCGCCAAGGGCGTACCCGAGGGCGTATCCATGATCGACACATTGCAGCACGATCTGGCGCATTTTACGGTAAACTCGGAAGTGCCCCAGTTGGTCAAAGACGCCTGGGAAAAACTGCGCGCTCGCGCCACGTTTCTTACGCCGGTCAAAGCCCGCGATAAGGATTTGTTCTAAGTCGTAACCACCCGGGCCATTGATGGCCGATCCGTGAAACCATGACCGATAAAAAATCCAACGACAGTCGTTTGAAACTTCATCTCCAACGTTATGTGCTTACCGGCTTACTGACGGTGGTACCAATCTGGATTACCTTTGTCGTGTTCAAGTTTGTCCTGACCCAGCTCTCCAGCCTGGGCATGCCCTCGGTAATGGCCATGGCCCGGGGTCTCCAGAAAAACTGGCCCAATCTCGCGGAATGGCTGGTGGCGCCCTGGTTTCAATCGTTGCTGGCCATTAGTCTCACATTGGTCGCACTGTATATATTAGGCCTGGTTGCCAGCCGGGTGGTGGGCAAGCGTATGCTGGCCCTGTTCGACTTACTCATGCACAAGATTCCGGTGGTGCAAACGGTCTACGGTTCAATCAAGAAATTACTGAACGTGCTGCAACAGCAGCCGGAAGGCACGCAACGGGTGGTGCTGATCAGTTTCCCGACGCCGGAAATGAAGACCGTGGGTTTCGTGACACGCATACTCAAGGATGAAGTGACCGGCCAGGAACTGGCGGCGGTTTATGTGCCGACAACCCCCAATCCCACGTCCGGCTATCTGGAGATCGTGCCCGTGGAACATCTGGTGGCCACCGACTGGTCCATGGACGAAGCCATGACCTTTATCATTTCCGGCGGCGCCGTGGCACCGGACCGGATACGCTACAACAAGTAGTCAAGCATCCCGGTACGGTGCGCCGGCACGCACGCGGTCATTTCTTGAAGTGATAGTATTCCGAATTCAGGAACTCGACGACGTCGGTGATTTCATCGTCGAACCAGTTGACGTTCACTTGCTGCGTGCAGAAACGCACGCGTTTTTCCAAACCGGGGAAGTCCTTCACAATACGCTTTTCCCGAACGTACACATCTTCACCGTGGCAACCATAGCAGCGTTGCTGCAACAGCTCCTCACCGCGTTTGATATCCACCGCGGCCTGAGATACCACGGGCACCATCGACAATCCAATCACAATCAACGCACTCGATATTTTCAACATGACAGTTTTCCTGAGGGAGACAAAGTTTCCATAAAAGTTTCGTTAAGGGTAATTTCGAATTGTACTTCAATTTTCCGAAACGGCCGTCCCGACATTGTAGCGCCGAACGGTGCCTCGTTGGACACCGCAACCACAAACCGGTGCCACATGGCGCGTATTCTAGGCGAAAATGCCGTGCAGATACCATGACCGGGTGCGCCGCTCCCGATAGATCCACAGCAGGCTGCCACCGGGAGTAGTGGCCAGATAATAATCACGGGCCGCACCGAGGGCATCCCACCATGCCGTTTCAATACGCTCCATGGGGCTGAGCAGCTTCAGTGGCCCTTGATAATAAGGATGGTTCTCTCGCAACAACAGGGCAATGGGGTTCGGTAATAACCATATAGGACGCGTTTCCCGGGCGGCCAGGGCATTCTCGACGGTGCCCGGAGCACAAAACACCCAGCTTTTCTCCGGCCGGTAATCAGCATGGGTTTGCAGGCCGGTGATACTATCCTTACCCAGACGGGCGCCGAGACGATCGGTCAGTTCGGACCAGTCCATGGCGGGCGTGTGGCTGGCGAACAGATCCGTCGTTTGCGCGGCCAGGGCAAACAGCGTGGTCGCTTGCAGCCGGATATCCTCCACCGGCCCGGGCAATACCAGGCGGTTTAGATGTTCTCGTATCAACTCAAGCAGATAGGAAGGTTCCCCGGTGGGGCGCTGCAGGGAAAGTGTGAACTGGGTCACACAATGTTCCCTGTGGAACATTTGAGCAATCAGCTCCTGCACCCCCTTGACACGGACGCGGAGATAAACTACGAGCTCATCCACCAAGCGCCGGTAGGCGAACACCAGAGCATCCGCATTGGCCGTTGCCGCCGGCAACGTCAAGCGACGATCAAAGGTTTCCGGCGCCTGGTACCGGGGGCGGGGGTCCGCACGGTGCCCCAGAAGCCGGTCGAGGTCCGCCACCAGATCTTTGCCGAAACGCCGCCCCAGGCCCGCCTTCGGCAGGCGTAAACACTCGCCCAGGGTAGTAACCCCGAGGCTGCGTAATTTGCGTACGGCCCCCGCATCCACAAGTAACCCGACCGGCAGCTCCGCCAGCATCGAGGCAAGGTGCCGGGTTTCTTGGATGCAGGGTATGCCGTGGAATTCCAGGATTTCCGGCCACTGTGACTGCGGTATTTTCCGAGAGAAGGTGTGCCGGGGCTGACGTTTTGTCTGGGTGGCATGCGCGGGGGGGGCGTCCTGCACATCGTCGGCAGCATGCGCAGGGTGGCTGTCCAGGGTGTCCCGGGTGTCCCGCGCCAGCAGCAGGGCGGCGCGCGGGGTGGGCGCGACGGCGGCAGTGCTTTGGTGGGGCAACGCCGCGGTTTGCACCGTGACTTCCTGGAGCAGGGCGGCCATGCCGCCGAAGAGCCGCAGGCTACCGGAGATTTCCAGCACCAAGCTAAGGCTGCACGCTTCCATGCTGACATGGGAGGTGAACTGACCGGCCCACAGGGCCAGGGATTCCAGCGCCGCCTGCTCATTGGCCGGATGACGCGGCGTTACCACCAACTGTTGGGCGAGCGCATAGGCGGCGCCGGGAATAAGGCCCGGCCGAATGCCGCACTCGGCGGCGGCCGCATTACACAGAATAATGCGCTGGCCATCAGTCACGGCCAGGGGCTGTGCCGGTGGCAGGCTGTAACTGAAAACCTCCAGAGGTAACAAAGGAAAATGCAGGGCCAGCCACAGACTCATCGGTGGATGCTCCCAGAGTGCATACTGGCAAACGCCATGCTGGCAGGCGCCAGGCACCACCGGGCTTTTTGCCTCCGGGGCGCATGATACCCCGACCGATCGCGGTGCATCTGACCAACGCCATACCGTCCGCCAGTGGCCGAATAAGCCGCCGGGGCGGCAGGGACGGGTGGGTCCGGGGTGGTCATGGGATCTTTTTTCCAGTACTGTATGAGTATACAGTAAAGCAAACCGGCGCCGGGGTTTCAACCGTGCCGATTTGAGGGGGTTGTAAGGGTGCCACCTGTTTCGCCACACCATGGCCACCCAGATGCTGGAAAACGGCGCGGATATCCGTTACATCCAGATGATGCTGGGCCATGCCAACTTGTCCACCACTGAGATTTACACGAGGGTGTCCATTAAGAAGCTCAAGGAAGTGCATGCGCGGACGCACCCGGCGATCGGGCATTATCGGGTAATTACGGGTAGGGGATCGGATATGGGGTATGAATGAAAGGGCCTAAAATCATTGTTAGCCAACACATGCTCCAACTTATATCAGAGCTGGATGAGTTTAAAGGAAATTGGCTTGCCCTCAAAACAATGTCACCACAACGCCTTCAACAATTGCGCAAAGTGGTAACGATTGAAAGTGTCGGTTCTTCCACGCGGATAGAAGGTGCAACACTAAGTGACGCGCAAGTAGAAACATTGTTGTTCAATCTGACATCCACCGCATTCAATACACGAGACGAGCAAGAGGTTGCCGGGTATGCCGAAGCCATGGATTTGGTATTTCACGCCTATGAAGATTTACAAATAACCGAGAACCATATTTGCCAATTGCATCAACAGTTGCTTCGTCATAGCAATAAAGATGAACGGTAGATGGCAACAAACACATTCCGACAAAGTGAGAAAATATGGATAGTTCGAAAAGCTGTGATTTAGTAACTGCTCGCGTCCGGTGAAATATCTTTATTGATTGAACAAAACTCTAGTATTCATATTCGGGCAGTAACCAGCTATGGTGATCCTGTTGGACTGGCTACTCATCAAGCAAAGGAATTAGTAGCTGAGCGATGCAAATTTTGCAGGTGGAATATTTATAGTAAACAATGTGTTATCTAATTCTTGGCATGTACTCTGTGACGAGATCCGTTAACGATAGACCTGTATAACAGGTAGCTTGAAATGGCTGTTTTCATGGGATTATATTCAAATACACATATTATGTATCTGTATATTATGGAAATCTAGCATCGTTCTGGTGATGCAGTACTATGTATAATGATTAGTTTCCTGGAGACTATATTCTGCATAATAGAGGCGGGAATATGGGATGGGGATTACCTGAATCAATAATTAGGAACGCATTATGGCTCTAGCACCTGAAAAAATTCAGATTTCCATAACAGAATATTTAGAAGGGGAAAAGCATACTGACGTGAAGCATGAGTACGATAACGGTTTTGTAGTCGCAATGGTAGGTGCGAGCCGCTCTCATAATCTAATAGCCTTAACATTGGCTACCGAATTAAAACGACATTTAAAGGGGAAGCCGTGTCGAACATATATTTCGGATATGAAGGTACGGATTCACGCAAAGGGATCTGATCTTTTTTATTACCCTGATGTTATGGTTTCCTGTGATGATCAACCGCCAAGTGACTACTATGAAGATAAACCAATATTGATTATCGAGGTGTTATCGCCAACCACAGAAACAAGAGATAAGCTCGAAAAGCTATCTGCCTACATTAATATTCCGTCTGTAAAGCAATATTTGACAGTCGCTCAAGACAGAGTGGAAGTTCATTGCTACTCCATGACAGATGGTTCAACTCAACTTATCCAATATCAAGATGGTGATACCGTGGAACTTTCATCAGTAGGGTTATCGCTTTCCGTAAAAGATATTTACTCTGATATTGCAGGTAAGCTAAGCAGCTAGCGGGCAAATAAGGGGTAGGAAATAACGTTTCCTATTCAACTCAACGTTCATTCCACGTTCAATCCAGCCAACATTAGTAGCCCAAGCAAAACCCTCGGCTATTAATGGCGTTTTTCAGATCTAAAAAAATAATTTTTCAGCATCGGGGAACTTTATCTTAACACCCTCCATTAACTATCTAATATTTATAACCATTCTGTAGCTAAGTCTTAATAGCATAAACCGGTGTCTTCGACCGGAAGTTTACCGAAGGTGCAGGATGTGACTCCGGATTTTGCCAATCAGGGGCTGTTGCTGACGGTCAATAACAATGAGCTAATCGATACGGACATTTACATTTATCGCCTATCCAACAGCCAATTAGTGATGGCTAGGGAAGGTTTGCGCGACTATGATCTATGGCCGGATGATAAGGTAGAACCCGGCGCAACCGGCAGTTACTTTTCCTATTTGCTGCTGTTGCGCGGTCCCGGGTCACCCAGCCGGTTTTACGGCACGAATTTCCTAACCTGGCAAACCAACAGCAATATCAATCCGGCGCTTTATGGGAAGGAGCAAGACCATTTACGGCCGGGCGAATGGGTAAAGTTGATCGCCATTCATCGACCTACCGGCTATATTGGAACGGTTGTGACACGGGTCGGTAACGCCGCCGGGAATACATTTGATGCCACGCTGACTGGCGGTAGCGCCCTGGGCAAGATCGACTTTCCCATCGACCAACTGGTGTTGCGACCCCCAAATCTGAAGATCAAGGTGGAGCGGGAATATGAAGTGACTGAAGGCATGAACCGTGTCAGCGGACGCAATTCCGATGAGAGCCAGCACCGTAAGTACCTGGTCGGTTTCGAAGGTTCTGCCTTGAAAAGCGACACCGTGATTAAAGTTACCACTGAGTGGTATGACCACGACGGAACTCCGTTGCCCAGTGACAGCCTGTTTCAAGGTTATACCGGACGTTTGGCAAAAGTGGTGGCGGATGCGGGTAGTGACCGCCTTGGTCAAATCAGCCAGTTCTCCATTGAACCCGGTCTGCATACGCAGGTTGTCAAGCTAGCGGGCGCCGATATCGGCAACGAGCACTATTACATCCACGTTAATGGCTGGTCAACTTACGGGCGCAAATCGCCGGATTTTTCCGCGCCAAATGACAGCGCTGGTGTCTTACAGTACCGACCCAAGAACTATACACCGTTTAAGGTGCCGATTTATGACGAGGCGACAACCAGCGCCCAAAAAAGATCGGGAGAAATTGTCAAGCCGGTTTATCAATGGCCCTACCGGCCGGAAATGCAATTCACAGTATTTGATTTGGAGTTTCAAAAACTGGAGCGGGAGTATCTCCAGAGTACGACCGACCCGGTAACCGGTGTCGTAACCCAGGAACTGATGACCGAAATATTGTATACGGATCTGCAAGGGCATCAAAACTGCGCATTGAATCCGGATGCCCTGCTGGGATGTATTACCAACAGTGAGACAATAAATCTTTCCTACTCCCTGACCGAGCCGGAATATAGCGCGTTATCGCCGCTGGGTCCGGAGCGTGTGCTGGTATTTGCCCAAGGGGGTGAGGAAGTGCAGGCCGTGATCGGTAGCGATCAGGTTGCCCGCTTTGAAAACCCAGAAAACCTTACGCAACTGGATAGCGCGTCATTTCTGGGTCTTGCACTGTTTCAAAATTCCGATGCAGCCAATATTCTTTGGGAGTTCGCCTATGTACGCAGCGATGACTGTGGCCAGGGGTGCGATCCGGAAGCTATCCCCCCCTTGGTGGGCAACCCGGTCAATGCCTACACCGGCAATAATTACGAGAAAGAAACCGACTACGCCGGTCCCCAGGAAATACGCTTTACCCGCTACTATAATTCCCTGGAGCAAATCGACACCGAAGCTACGTTAGGCGCAGGCTGGTCCCATAGCTACTCCGGCCGCATACTTGTTGAAAGCGGCTATGCCAGCGGCGGCGATGTGCGCGTGGTGCGTCCCGACGGCCGTTTGGATACCTTCACCCCGGATTTGAGCCAAAGTGGCCGGTATCTGTCGAAAAATGACGACAGTATGGTGCTACGGAAAGCCGGTACAGCGTGGGAGTTGACCAAAGGCTCCGGTAAGAAAGAAATTTTTAATGACCAGGGCAGGTTGATTCGAATCGACGATCACGGCAAGACCACAACCCTGGTCTATCGCGACGATGGCCGCCTGCGACAGGTAACGGATGCTTTCGGCCATGTCATGAGCTTCACATATGACAACACCACCGGCAGGTTGGCGACCCTCACCGATCCGGCAGGCCTGGTGACCGCTTACAGTTTCAGTGCAAATAACATGCTGGAAAAAGTGACTCATCCGGATCTCACCAGCCGCCTCTATCGCTATGAAAATCCCGATCGTCCCAATTTTCTCACCGGTGTCATCGACGAAAACGGAACCCGCTATGCCACCTTCGACTACAATCCTTCCGGCCGCGTCATTCTCAGTGAACACGCCGGCGGCTATGACCGCGTGACCCTGAGCTATAACGCCG
>JAHECY010000215.1 GCA_024641505.1 Gammaproteobacteria bacterium | reverse complement strand
ATTTGCAGACCTCATGCACGGGGAAATGGATGCCGAACCTGCCCCGGTTGCCGCTCCTTCTGCCAACAGGTTCCCCGTTTTTGTCCATTTCCGGGAGGTGATGCAGGGCAGTGCGGAGGACTTCTTGGTCTATTATGAAACCAAAATGTCCCAGTCCGTGCCTGCTGCCGAGGCGCTGTTTGCCAATTGGACGGACGGCTTTACGGCCTTGACACACCGACCTGTCGAGGATTGCAGTGGCAGGTAGCCTGGTGCTTTCTTTCTGAATAAATCCAGGCGGTGAAAGTAGGCCATGGGACTCACATCAAAATGTGATGCCCCGGCATTTTCCCCGCCTTAACTTTGTTTCAACTAATAAAAAAAACAATCAAATGAAAACAACATTTTTTTCCATCGCCATTCTATTGGGCTTTCTGACCAACCTGCATGCACAGGATATTTACCTGCCAGTTTCCAGCAAATCGGAAGCGGCAAAGGCTGATTATTTCAATGCGCTTCAGGCCGCTGAGAACGCAAACATCCCCGCCTTTTTTGACGGGATGAAAGCAGCCGTGAAAACGGACCCCAACTTCTTCATGGCATACGTTAACCTGGCCTTTGCAGAAACGGCTTTTGGGCAGTACGAAAAAGCCGCTGCCTACATCAAACCCGCCTTGGCCATTAACCCTGCCGGCTTTAACGAGAATGAGAAAATCCATCGCAAAGCCCTGCAAGCATGGGAAAACGACCCGAAAGCCGACCCAGCCAAATACATGGAAGCGCTGACCGTCGCCTACCCCAACACGCCTGAAGCATACGACTTGGCGGCCAGGTCGGCTAAATGGCTCAGCAATGACACTAAATCATCCGTCAAGCACACGCTGCGATTGCTGGAATTGCGTCCCGGATTTGGCGGCGGCTACAACACGCTGGGCTACAACTACATGGCGCTCCAGGAAATGGACAAGGCCAAGGCCGCATTTGAAAAATATATCGCCTTGGCGCCAAAAGAAGCCAATGCCTACGACAGCATGGCCGATTATTATATGACCACTAAAGAATACGTCAAGGCGGTCGAATATTTTGACAAAGCCGTAGCGATGGGGATGGGTAGTGCAATGGAACGGGCAGACCAGGCACGGGCAGCGATGAAGGGCAACGTGGCCGTCGTGGACGGGCTGTACCAGGCATTTGTCAAAGGCGACGTGCCGGCGGTACTGGCCGTAATGGATGCGAACATCGTCTGGAACGAGGCTGAGAATTTCCCTTATGCCGACCGCAATCCGTATATTGGCCCGGAAGCCGTGCTGAACGGCGTGTTTGCCCGCATCGGTGCGGAGTGGGAATACTTTAACCTGACGGATATCCAACTGCACGACATGTCGGGCAATATGGTACTGGCCACCCTGCGATACAAGGGAAAGCACAAGACTACCGGTAAAGTGATTGACTCGCAAACGGCGCATTTGTGGACGCTGCGGGACGGGAAAATCGTGGCCTTCCAGCAGTTTACGGATACGAAGCAGGCTGCGGGGGCGGTGAAATAACGACCCCTGTCAGATAATACAGCCGGGAAAGCCGGGTACAGTAAGTAATATTTCTTTCATCAAATCACGGTGGTTTTGAATAACGAAAAATCACCTTGATTTAAATAAAAACAATCAATCATGAAAACAGTAGGCATCATCGGCGGCGGCGGCTTCATCGGCAGTTACGTCACAAAACAATTTCTGGAAAATGGATACCGGGTCAAAGTTTCGGCCACAGACATTTCCAACAAGGAAAAATACGCCCACCTCTCCAGTCTGCCCCATGCGGAAAACATGGAACTCGCCCCCTTGGACGTGCAGAACCTCGACCAACTGAAAGCATTTGCCGCAGGCTGCGACCTCCTCGTACATGGCGGCACGCCGTTCCAATTGGAGGTGGAAGACCCGCAACGGGACTTGCTCGACCCGACTATCAAAGGGACGGAAAACTTCCTGCAGGTGGTCAGCGAAACGCCGTCGGTTAAAAAGGTGGTGTTCATCGCCTCGGTGGCGGCGGTTAATACCAATTTCCCATTGCCGCCGGAAGGTTTGGCAGACGGGCAGGTGTTTTCAGAAAACGACAAGCGCTATTTCAGCGAGGAGAGCCATCCGTATTGCCAAGCAAAATACCACGCCAACGAGGCCGTCAACCGGTTCATCGCTGAACATCCCGACTTAGGTTTTGAAATTACCTCCGTTTCGCCGGTGGGCGTGATGGGCATGGCGATGTCGGCACGGGAAGATTCCACTTCGATGGGCGTACAGTTTTTGTTCAAAAATAAAATCGCCCCCAATCCATTTATCCAAATGTTTTACGACCTGGATGTGAACTGGGCGGTCGTGGACGTGGCAGATGTTGGCGAATCGGTGTACAAGGCGGC
>JAHECY010000041.1 GCA_024641505.1 Gammaproteobacteria bacterium | reverse complement strand
CTGCCCATTACCTATGGTGGTAAAATGGCGTTTTCCTACAGGCGGTGCGCCTGCCCGTGCTCCCGGCGAGGTTACTCATGTGTGGCATTATCGGAATTTTTGGACAATCCAACGTTAATCAAGCCCTGTACGACGGATTGACGGTGTTGCAGCATCGTGGCCAGGATGCGGCGGGAATCATGACCTGTGACGAAGGGCGGTTGTACTTGCGCAAGAGCAACGGTCTGGTGCGTGATGTGTTCCGCACACGCCACATGTTGCGCCTGTTGGGCAATATGGGCATCGGCCACGTGCGCTATCCTACCGCGGGTTCATTTTCTTCCGCGGAAGCCCAGCCATTCTTTGTAAATTCACCGTTTGGCATTTCGCTGGCGCATAACGGCAACCTGACCAATGCCGCCGAGTTGAAAAAGGAAGTTTTTCGGGACGACCTGCGCCACATCAACACTGATTCCGACTCGGAAATACTCCTCAATGTGTTTGCTCACGAGTTGCAGGCGCATGGCAAGATCCAGATCACCAAGGACGATATCTTTCAGGCGGTGACGCGGGTACATGAACGTTGCCGCGGCGCCTATGCCGTGGTGGTAATGATTATTGGTTATGGCATCGTCGCGTTCCGGGATCCCAATGGTATCCGGCCGATCGTTTTCGGCAAGCGCGCTACACCCAATGGTCCAGAATATATCGTCGCCTCGGAAAGTGTCGCCATTGACGCTCTGGGTTTTGAGGTGGTGCGTGATGTAGAGCCGGGTGAGGCGATCTTTATCGACATCCATGGTCGGCTGCACACCAGGCAATGCGCCCAGGAAGTGCATTACGCGCCGTGTATTTTCGAGTACGTCTATTTTGCCCGCCCCGATTCTATCATCGACGGCATTTCGGTATACCGCGCCCGATTACGTATGGGTGAATTTCTGGCGAACAAGATTCTCAAGGTGCTGCCGGATCACGACATCGATGTCATTATCCCGATTCCCGATACCAGTCGTACCTCGGCCCTGCAATTGTCGTATAAACTGGGAGTTAAGTACCGCGAAGGTTTTATCAAGAACCGTTATATCGGTCGCACCTTTATCATGCCCGGACAGAAGGAGCGGCGCAAATCCGTACGCCAGAAACTCAACGCCATTGACCTGGAATTCAACGGCAAGAATGTACTGTTGGTGGATGATTCCATCGTGCGTGGTACCACCTCCATGCAAATTATTCAGATGGCCAGGGAGGCCGGCGCCAAAAAAGTCTATTTTGCATCCGCGGCGCCGCCGGTACGTTATCCCAATGTGTATGGCATCGATATGCCCACCGCCAGTGAGCTGGTAGGCCATGGCCGGACGGTGGAGCAAATGTGTCAGGAAATAGGGGCTGATTGGCTGGTGTTTCAGGATATTGAGGATCTCATCGAGGCGGCGCGGCGGGGTAACAAGAATATCAAGCAATTCGATACTTCGGTATTTGATGGCAATTACATTACCGGCGATGTCACGGAGGCCTATCTGCGGCAATTGGAAGTCCAGCGCAATGACGGCGCCAAGCGCAAGCGTCAGGACAAGGATGGCGAGGATTCCGTGATTGAGCTTTATAATACCGCTTGAGTGGTTGACAAGCAGCCGGGAGTTCCATTAATCTCTGGTTTATAGCGCCGATTTGAGAAATCAGCTTGCGGGCGCGTAACAAATTCAGCTAAAGCGATGGCAACCTGCCTAGCTATGCTGAGCGGGTTTTTTTGTGCCCGCATTTTACTCACGATAAATGACAGGTGCTGTTATGACAGAAAATGACAATTACGGTTTTGATACGCGGGCGGTGCGTGCCGGCCATCGACGCACGGCTGAAGGCGAGCAGGGCGAGCCCATTTTTCCCACGTCAAGTTTTGTGTTCGCCAGTGCCGCGGAAGCAGCGGCACGATTTGCCGGTGACATCCCGGGTAATATTTATTCACGTTTTACCAATCCGACAGTGCGTACCTTCGAGGAAAGGCTGGCTGCCCTGGAGGGTGGTGAGCGCTGCGTGGCCACGTCATCCGGCATGGCGGCGATTCTCTCAACGTGCATGGGAATCCTCAAGTCCGGGGATCACATCGTTTCTTCACGCTCGGTTTTCGGCACCACGGTCGTGTTGTTCAATAACTATCTTAAAAAATTCGGCGTAGACACCACTTTCGTGGCCCTCAGTGATATGGCGGCCTGGGAAGCGGCGATTCGACCGCAGACACGGTTGTTGTTTCTGGAGACACCATCCAATCCCTTGTCGGAGCTTGCGGATATTCAGGCGCTGGCACAATTGGCCCACAAACACCACTGCCTGCTCGTGGTGGATAACTGTTTTTTGACGCCGGCGCTGCAGCAGCCGCTGGCAATGGGGGCGGACATCGTAATTCACTCGGCAACCAAATATCTGGATGGTCAAGGCCGTTGCATCGGCGGTGCGGTCGTGGGCACTGAACAGCTGGTGGGTAAAGACGTCTTCGGCTTTTTGCGTACTGCCGGACCCACCATGAGTCCGTTTAACGCCTGGGTGTTTCTCAAGGGCCTGGAAACCTTGAGTCTGCGCATGCGTGCCCACAGTGACAACGCGTTGCGCATAGCCCTGTGGCTGGAACAGCAATCCGTGGTGCGGCAGGTAAATTTCAGTGGACTGCCCAGTCATCCGCAGCATGATCTGGCGTGTCGGCAACAGAAACATTTTGGTGGTGTCCTGTCGTTCGAGATCGCCGGTGGCAAGGCGGAAGCCTGGAAATTCGTCGATGCCACCCGGTTGGTGTCGATCACCGCGAATCTGGGCGATACCAAAACCACCTTGACGCATCCGGCGACCACCACCCACGGCCGTCTCAGCCCGGAAGAAAAGCAGGCGGCGGGAATCAGTGACGGCTTATTGCGAATCGCGGTCGGTCTGGAAGATGTTGCGGATATTCAGAACGACCTGGCGCACGGGTTCGAAGCGTTGCGCTGAGGCAGAAACAAAACAGCGGGCGTAAAGCCCGCTGGCTTACTACTGTGTGCGGTGGTTGGTGTCAGGGCGCCGGCGCTTTTATCGTGACCGAGCCGGTATCGCTCTTATTTTTGTCGCTGCCGCCCGTATTGGCCAGGAGAACACCGGTAACGACAACGCCGCCGGCGATGTACAGCCAGGTCTTTTTGTTGCTCTGTGATTCCGCACTGCTCATGGCTGCCGCGGGTGAGGATTCAGCGTCGCTTCCGGTAGGAATACCCGCGAGGCCGTGCTCCGGTGCGCTGGTTGGCGCTACGGTGATGAGTAATGGCGAGAAATTCACGCCGCGCAAAATTTTGTTACCCACGTTGTCGACCGCCTCGATGTAGTATTCCACGCCGGGATCCTGGACGTAGCGCTCGGGAATTTCCGCGATGTAGTTTGCGCTGCCGTCCTTGGATTCCATCGGGAGGCGATTGTATTGACTCGTTCCCTTGGTGCGAAAGAATAAACTTACGACTTTTACCCCGGAATCGATATCGGTAACTGTGGCGCTGACGATGGCCGCCTTGCCGGAGGCCGTGTCCTCGCTGTTTGGGGCATGCTCGATTGTCGGCGGGGAAATATCCACGGTCTGATTGGGGAGCGGAAGGGTGCTATCCGCCAGTGCCGGCGTGCTTCCGATCAACACCAATAGAGTGATCAACCCGTGTACATTATTGTTCATTTATCACCTCATCGTATTCTCGCTAGGATACCGGGCCTATCTTACACTCGGCTTACTTTTTGCGGCGGTCCGTTCCAGTCGCTCCCTAATATATAGATTAAACTTATGGCGATAGTGCGAGCAGCTACCACTGGATTTTACCCCAATTGTCGCCCTGTTTCTCCAGTTCGACTTTGGCGTCTTTCCAGGAGTCGCCGGGAATGACCTGGTCACCGGATTTGTTGGCGAGTTTATCGATCCTGATCACCGCTTGTGCGGAATTACCCGTGGCATTAATGGCAAAGCTGGAGATGGAAATTTGAATGGCGTCATAGCTGCTGAACAACCGTTCCAGGAAATCACGTCGCCGCTGAGACATTTGGGTTAATGACTCCAGTTCCGCGAGATCTTTATCACCATAAGCGCGCTTGAAGTCCAGGAGACGCGCGGAAACGATGTCCTGATCGGATTTTTCGCTGGCGGCGCGATTGGCCGCTGCGCGCTGGTCCCGGGTGGCTTGGGCATCATTGGCGGCATTCCGGTAATCGCGCTGCGATGTCGTGAACAGCGCGATTGCCTGGCTGTACGGGGTAACGGCTTGGGTCATCCGGCCGGCGTCGTATAACCGTTCGGCTTCCATGAGCTGTGCCTGAGCACGGGATTCCTGTGCACTGGCTTCCGAATAACGGGCGCTGGCATAGGTTGGGGCGCCACTTTCACGCGCCGAGTCGCGCGCTTTGGTCACGTTCGCGGACGCGTCCAAGGCGTCCTTTTTCAAGCGCGCCAGACGTTCCGAGAGCGACGCTGTTTCGGCATTGGCGGTCGCGTCCTTGAAGGCCAGGTTTGCCTGTTCCGCCAGACGGCGCGCTTGCGCCAGTAATTTTTTCGCATCCTGGAGATGACCGTTTTTTTCCGCTTTGCGGCTGGAGTCAAGAGTGGCCAGGCCGTCTTTTTCCGCGGATGCGCCGGTGTTAAATAAGGCGGGCGCGTAGCGTTCGGCGGCGACGTCATTGGCGGATTTATGGTTCGCCGCCACGACGTCAAACAGGCTTGCCAGTGAATTTACTTCCGCGCGCAGAAAGCTGATGTCAGAGACCAGGGTTGCGGTGCGCATCAGGTTCTCGTATTGGTCTCTGGCTTGGGACAGAAACGACTGCGCGTCTCGGTACAGAGGCTCTGCCTGCGCGTATTGTTGTGCCGTGAAAGCGGTTTCCGCGCGCTGGTACAGCTCCAGACCTTTGCTCTCCAGCTCGCCGCTGGTGCGTAACTGCGGTTTCAACAGATCATCCCGGACGACTTTATCCGCTTCCTGAAACATGCCGTCGATGGCTTCGGTCAGTTGCGTCACTGATGTTTTCAGCTTGAGCAATTGCTCATCAGGTTTTGCCGGAGCCTGAGGTTTGGCAGGAACGGCGGTTGCCACCGGATCGGGAGATTTGCCGTTTCCGGTTGAATGGTCGGTGACCAAATATAGGGTCAAGCCGCCGACCGCGATCACGGCCGTGATACCACCGGCAATCAGAAGCTTGGGTTGCCATAGTTTTGAAATGATACCGTGCGTGGGCGTGTGGGGGGCAGCGGCGCGGGGGCTTGCTGGCCTGTTGGCCTGCTGTTGCCGCTCAGCGATCAACGCGCGTGCTTCCCTGGCGGATAGAAACTCCGTAGCATCTTCCCCCCGGGTATTCCGTTGGGTGGCCGGTTTGTTGGGATTTTCTATTACCGACTGAATGATGTCGATCAAATGGTCGGCGCTATCCACCCGTTTTTCCGGATCCCGATGCACCAGCTGATTGATCAGGTCCGCGACAGCTTTGGGCACCGCCTCCGGGTAGAGGTACTCAAGGTCCTCGGCCTGGTACACCAGCTTGCCCATAATGGAGATCAGTGAGTGTCCTTCCAGCGGGGTTTTGCCGCTCAGCATTTTATACATGACCATGCCCAGGGAATACAAATCGCTGCGACCGTCCAGCTCGGCCCCGGATGCCTGTTCCGGCGACATATACTGCGGACTGCCGATAACCTGGCCTGTGGCGGTCAAACCCGACAGGTTTTTGGCGGCGGCGATGCCAAAATCGGTTAATTTCACCCTGCCATTGTCCTCCACCATAATATTGGCGGGTTTTATATCCCGGTGGATGATTTCGCGCTCGTGCGCGTAGTGGAGGCCACGCGCGACCTGGATGGCCACATCCAGCGTATATTTCGCAGTAAGGGTGCCGGACGATTTGATCTTTGCTTCCAGAGACTGACCCGGACAGAATTCCATCACGATATAGTATGACCCTTTGTCCTCGAAGACGTCATACACACTGATGATGTTGGGGTGATCCAACTGCGCCATGGCGCGGGCTTCGCGCAGGAATCTTTCAATAAACGCTTCGTCACTGCTGAATTGCTGGTGCAGGGCCTTGATTGCGACGTTCCGATTGAGCGTGGTGTGTTTGGCCAGATAGATTTTGCCCATGCCACCTTGAGCAAGCTCGCGGATAATTTCGTATTTTCCTGATTGGAGATTCGTTAGCATGAATGACAATCTAGTAGGCCATACTCATTTATAAAATATTATGCAACAACATGAAGGCCGCGATCAGCCTGAATGTTGCGGGTGAGGGATCCCGCATGAAGATTGTCGACATCTCCCTATGTGCCGTTTTGCCGTGGCAACGTTCTGTTATCCCATGCTTTACAAATGTTCGACACGCATTTTCACATTAAGGGTTCAGGCCTGGCAAGCCAAGTTGGCGGATATTTTGCAACAATGTCCCGCGGGCGCGATTTACTATGGTCGGCAACATGAGTTGACCATTATCAAAGGGATAGAGATAGGCCATAATCGGTATTTACGATAATAAGGACCAGTCTATATTAAAGGTAAGGTTCCGGCAGGCGTAGCATTATAAGTAAAAATTTGCATACACTAAAAAATATTTGCATTACCTAATATATTAATATTCGAATATTCTTGATATATTCGGGGCCGTTTTGCGGTTCGCGAGTGGGGGTTGCCCAGAGGGTGGGCCGTGAAGTTGCGGCCATGCGTAGGAATAACCGAGAGAACGATATGTCTGACGATGACAAAGTAAAAGACCCCCAACGACGTGATTTCTTAGGTAAAGCCACTGCGGTGGTTGGCGGCGCTGGAGCGGCAGCCGCGTGCTGGCCGCTGGTGAGCAGTATGAATCCCGCCACCGACGTACTTTCGAAAGCGACAACCGAAGTCGATATCGGATCGATATCCAAGGGCGAAGCCAAGACCATTGCCTGGCAGGGTAAGCCGGTTTTCATCGTGCATCGTACCGAGGATCAGATCCGGGCCATGAACGAAAGTCCCGGTGGTAAGGACCCCCAGCCCGATGGTCAGCGGGTGATCAAGCCGGAATGGCTGGTGATAGTGGGCATTTGTACGCACCTGGGTTGCGTGCCTAATCGCAGTGCGACCGGATGGTCTTGCCCCTGTCACGGTAGCCAGTATGATTTGTCGGGACGAATTCTCAAAGGGCCGGCGCCACGCAATCTCGAATTGCCGCCCTATCAGTTTGTCACCGACAATAAAATCATCATTGGCAAGGCCTAGGGGGAATAATGAGTAAACATCCGGTCATAGAGTGGATCGACAGACGTTTTCCCTTCACCGCATTTGTAAAACACGAGTTAACGGAATATAAAGTTCCGCGCAATCTGAGCTATTGGTGGAATTTTGGTTTCCTGGCAGGTTTTGTCCTGTTGTTGCAGATTGTCAGTGGCGTGTTCCTCGCCATGCATTACAAACCTGACGCGAAACTTGCGTTCGATTCCATCGAACATATTATGCGTGAAGTGAATTACGGCTGGTTGCTGCGTTACCTGCATTCCACGGGGGCGTCGGCCTTTTTTGCCGTGATTTATATCCATATGGCGCGCACCCTGTACTACGGATCCTTTCGGGCGCCGCGGGAAATCATGTGGTGGACCGGCCAGGTCTTGTTACTGTCGCTGATGGCGACGGCATTCATGGGTTATCTGTTGCCGTGGGGCCAGATGTCGTATTGGGGAGCGCAGGTGATCACGAATCTGTTTGGCGCAACCCCGATTATCGGTGGCGATGTGGTGGTCTGGTTGCGCGGTGATTTCGTGGTGGGTGATGCGACCATCAACCGCTTTTTCGTCTTGCATTTTTTCTTCCCGTTCCTCATCTGCGGTATCGTGTTGGTTCATTTGGTGGCCTTGCACTTCGTGCGCAGCAGCAATCCGTCGGGTATCAATCTGCGTGCGGAAGAGAATATCTCTCTGCACCCCTATTTCACTTTCAAAGACCTGTTTGGTCTCGGTGTGTTTCTTATCATTTTTTGCGCGTTCGTATTTTTCAGTCCGGATTTTTTTATCGAACCGGACAATAATATTCCGGCGAATCCGCTGCAGACTCCGCCGCATATTGTTCCGGAATGGTATTTTCTGCCGTTTTACGCCATTTTACGCGCTATTCCCGATATGTTGGGAGGCGTGGTCGCGATGACGCTGTCCGTGATGGTGTTTGCGGCAATGCCCTATCTGGATCGCAGTAAGATTCCCGGGGGATCACGCTACCGTCCCTTATACCGGGCAATGTTCGGAGTGTTCGTGCTGGATATCGCGTTATTGACCTATGTTGGGGCGCAGCCTGCCACGGATGAGATGACGATCATCGGACGCATTGCCACCACGATTTATTTCTCCATGTTTATGTTATTGCCCATCATGTCCAAGAAGGAGGAGGCCTGGTTGTTCGTGCGTGGTTTACCTCAGGAAGTCATGGCTATGATTGCTGAGGAAAAGGACGACGATCGGCGCCGACGCGAAAAAGATCGGCGTAAAAACGAACGCAGGCGGGAACAAGAATGAAAAAAATAGAGATCCTTTTTACGCTAATGATAGCGCCGTTGTCGGTCTGGGCCTCCGGTGGTGAAGTGCCGCTGATGCAGGTGGATCTGGCGCATGATGCCGGCACCCGCAAGCAGGGTGCGGAAGTTGTGCTCACGGTGTGCACCGGTTGTCACAATTTAAAATACATCAAATACCGGGATTTGCAGGCGGTCGGCTTTTCCCAGCAGGAGATCGACGATTTGCGCGGAGCGGCGGAAATGACCGCGCCCATCATGAGTTTGTCGCCGCCGGATATGTTGAAGGATACTTACGGAGTGGTTCCCCCGGACCTGTCGCTCATTGCCAAGGCGCGTGCGGGGAAGGGGCGCTATGTCTATACCTTGTTCAATAACTTCTACATGCGCGCAGACGGAAATGTGGACAATCACCTGTTCCCGGGGATTCGTATGCCCGATGTGCTGGGCGTTGCGGCCATGGGCGAGGGACCGGATAAGAAGGCATTCCAGGAATCCATGAAGAAAGTCGCATCGTTTCTGGAATGGGCGTCGGATCCCAATGCGGAGGAACGCGAGTCCTTGGGTTTCTATGTTTTGATCTATTTGATTATTTTTACCCTGATGTTGGGGGTGATGAAACGTCGCATTTGGGCTGACGTTCACTAGCACCGATGACGAATATCACACCTTAAATGTGAATATGTAACGGCGATGTATTTTTAGTCAGGAGGAGGCGTCAAGCGCGCGCCTCCTCGGATTCTCAACTTTCAATTGAAACTCCCACCCAACTTCTCTTAAAGTAGGCGCAGCCGTGCCGATATAACAGCGTAACGTCGTCCAGATAGTTATACAATACTGCAGGATATCCTTGGGGATGTCCGCTGACCGAACCGGGGGAGTTGTTTCTTGCATGAACATGGTGAATAGAGTTTTTGTCGTCATAGGCTTACTGGTAAGTTGTTCCGGTGTCAATGCAGCAGATTGTATCTCGGGCATGGAGCAATACATGGATGGCGACGCCAAGAGTGCCATGAAAACATTTGCGGCATTAGCGAAGCAGGGTGATGGCTGTGCCCAATTTCAGATCGGTATGATGCATTTCTTCGGACATGGTACCGATCCGAATGAGCAGGAAGCCAAGAGCTGGATCAACAAGTCCGCCAAATCCGGTTTTAAGAAGGCACAAGAGGCCCTTACCCGCTGGGAGGAAATGAAACGCAAGCCGGATTTGACGTCGGGAGCGTAACGGGATCCTCGCCCTGCGTAAACAGCAGGGAGAAGGGGATGAAGCAGTAAAAGATCAGATTTAGAGCAGGCCGTCCGGGAGGTGTGGTCGGATGGCCTGCAGAATCGCTTTGAAAACTTTGGGATTACCTGCCACCACATTGCCTTTGTCCAGATAATTGTTGTCGCCGGCAAAATCGCCAACCAGGCCTCCTGCTTCCTGAATCAATACCACACCGGCCGCCATGTCCCAGGGGCTGAGTCCAAACTCCCAGAATCCATCGGTGCGGCCTGCGGCCACATAAGCCAGATCCAGGGCGGCTGAGCCTGGGCGTCGGATACCTGCGGTTTGGCCCACCAGTGCGGCGAAAGTCTTGAGGTAAGCATCCAGATACCGTTGTTCCCGAAAAGGGAACCCCGTGCCCAGCAACGCGCCATCCAGGCTTTGGCGTTTCGATACCCGAATACGTTTGCTGTTCAGTTGTGCACCCTCGCCGCGTGCCGCGGTAAACAGTTCTTCCCGCAGCGGGTCATAGACGACCCCGTAAGAGAGCCGGTCGCGGTGTTTGATGCCGATGGAAACAGCGAATTGGGGGAAGCCGTGTAAATAGTTTGTCGTGCCGTCAAGGGGGTCGATGATCCATTGATATTCATCGCCCGGGTGGATACCGCTTTCCTCCGCCATGATGCCATGATCGGGATAGGCTTTGCGTATGGTTTCGATAATGGCCTGTTCCGCCTGGAAGTCCACTTCGCTGACGAAATCGTTTTGTGACTTCGTGGTGACTTCCAGGGATTCCAGTTTGTTCATGGAACGGGTGATGATTTTACCGGCGTTACGGGCGGCCCGGGTGGCGATATTGAGTAATGGGTGCATGCGAGTATTCCAAGGATGTTCTACAACCTTCCGGTGCTCACGGAAGCGAGCACGCATTGTAACAGGATCGCCGGTTAAAATGCGGTATGTGCCGGTTCTCCGGGGGATTCTTTATGGCGGCGTCGTAAATCGACGGCGATCCCGGTAACATATCCCGTAATTCCTCCATGAAGCGAACCATGCTCGAGAATATCCGTATAGTTCTTGTTAATACCTCTCACCCGGGAAACATTGGCGCTGTCGCCCGAGCCATGAAGACCATGGGTTTGGAGCACCTGGTGCTGGTGAATCCCGACTACTTCCCGCATCCAGACGCCACCGCCCGTGCTTCGGGGGCGGATGATGTGTTGCATCGGGCCCGGTGTGTCGCCAGTCTTGAGGAAGCCGTGGCGGACTGCGCTTTGGTCTTCGGGGCCAGTGCGCGCTTGCGCACGATCTCATGGCCCCAACTGGATGCGCGCCAGTGTGGCGAACGTATCGCTCAGGAACCCCCGGCTGTCAACAGCGCCCTGGTCTTCGGCCGGGAGCGAATCGGGCTGACCAATCAGGAATTGGAGCATTGTCATTATCTGGTGCATATCCCAGCCAACCCGGAATACGCTTCTCTTAATATCGGCAGTGCCGTGCAGGTTTTGGGGTATGAGTGTCGCATGGCGCAGCTGTCCGCCCCGGCTGTGGCCGCAGTGGACGAGGACTATGCCACCGGTGACGACATGGATCGGTTTTATCTGCACTTGCTGGAGGTGCTGCAGCAGGTGGGATTTTATGATCCCGCCAATCCAAGACAGCTGAGTCGGCGGCTCAAACGTATGTTTAACCGCCTGCGGCCTGATAAGATGGAGTTGAATATTCTGCGCGGAATCCTCACTTCAGTGCAGAAGAAGTTTGAGACTTCCGAGTAACCCTGGGAAAGGGGTGTTAACCAGGTTCGTGTGGACAGCAGTCCTGCGACCAACAACCGTGAGTAACTGCTATGGCTTTTCTGGGGGATATCATAGAAGACATCAGATGTGTCTTCGAGCGCGACCCTGCAGCTCGTAATGTATTTGAAGTCATTACCACCTATCCGGGCGTACACGCGGTCGTGGCCCACCGATTTAATCATGTTCTCTGGTCGTTGGGGATAAAGTGGCTGGCGCGTTTCATGTCCGGCATCGCACGCTGGCTTACCGGGATTGAAATCCATCCCGGTGCCACCATCGGCAAACGATTTTTCATCGATCATGGCATGGGTGTGGTTATTGGAGAGACCGCGGAAATCGGTAACGATTGCACGCTCTACCATGGTGTTACCTTGGGAGGGACCAGTTGGGAGAAGGGGAAGCGTCACCCGACTCTGGGCAATGGCGTAGTGGTGGGCGCGGGGGCCAAAGTATTGGGGCCAATTTATATCGGCGCCGGGAGCCGCATCGGTTCCAATGCTGTCGTGGTGAAAGATGTGCCGGATAATTCGACAGTGGTAGGTGTGCCAGGGCGCATGGTGCCGCGTCAGTCGGACGGTGTGAATGAGGCGCGTGAAGCCATGGCCCGGAAGATTGGCTTCGATGCCTACGGTACTACCCAGGACATGCCGGACCCTGTGGCGCATGCCATCAACTGCATGTTAGACCATCTTCACGCTGTGGATAGCCGGCTGGAGACCATGTGTACCGCAATTAAAGAGATAAACCTTGAGTTTAATGTTGATAAATTGCCTCAGTTGGATTCTTGTGAAATCAGTCCGGTTACTGCTGTTGTTCGGGACACGATTAAAGAAAAGGCTGGCAAATAAAAGACTTATAAACGCAGGAGGAATTAACTTGACACAGCCACTGGGTTTTGTTGAAATTTACTTATAAATTACGCAAGTAATATACTGTTCTCTCTTGTCAGGAATTTGAGACAATCTGGAAAATTTAAGGTATATTTCAAATGCAACTTTTTAGAATGAAGCTGAAAAAGGAAACGCGACAATGCGATTGACGACAAAAGGCCGTTATGCGGTGACCGCGATGTTGGATCTTGCCATTCACGATCACAAGGGCCCGATTACACTCGCCGATATTTCTCAACGTCAGGGAATTTCTCTGTCTTATCTTGAACAACTATTCTCCAAATTACGGAAGAACGGGCTGGTCTCCAGCGCCCGAGGCCCCGGTGGTGGATACCGGTTGAGTCGTGATGCAAAGCAAATCGCCGTGGTTGATGTAATTACCGCGGTTGACGAAAAAATTGATGCACGGCGTTGTGAAGGTAAGGGTAACTGCCAGGATAATGACTCCTGTCTGACCCATGAGCTGTGGTGTGATCTCAGTGACAAGATTTTTGAATTTCTCAGTGGCATCAGTCTTGGACATTTGGTGGAAAACCGAGCAATTCAGGAAGTGGCCGAGCGCCAGGAGAAACGAATCATTGAACAACGGGTATTCCATGCAACGAATTGACGTTCTCGTCAATGGGGACTAAATATTTCTCTCGCAAAGACCGCTGCAGCCATTGAAGGGAGTGGGGGTCTGGCAGTCGCGCAAAAAGACGGCGCCTGTCAGCGAGAGAAAGTTTTTCCCAAGTGGGGATTTTTCTACAGCCTAAATCGATAATAATAGTTTTGGCAGCGCCGCTTGCGCGGTGGTACCCCTATTGGGGAGTGGTTCCACATCTGCTTTTTTAATACCCTTGATTTTTTCTCAACATCTTTGACGAGAATTGAATTGATGAAGCGTCCGATTTATATGGATTATTCTGCAACCACGCCAGTTGATCCCCGCGTGGCGAAGAAAATGATGGAATATCTTACGCCTGACGTTGAATTTGGAAATCCTGCGTCCCGCTCCCATGCCTACGGTTGGCATGCCGAAGAGGCGGTAGAGCTGGCGCGACAACAGGTCGCGGCGCTGATCAACGCCGATCCCAAGGAAATCATTTGGACCTCCGGCGCCACGGAATCCGATAATCTGGCCATCAAGGGCGCAGCCCATTTTTACCAGAAAAAAGGCCGGCACATTGTTACCTGCAAGACCGAGCACAAAGCGGTTCTGGATACCTGCCGGCAACTGGAACGGGAAGGTTTTGAGGTTACTTATCTCGATCCCGAAGCCTCCGGATTGATCGATCTCAACAAGCTGGCGGCTGTGCTAAGGGATGACACTGTACTTGTTTCGATCATGCACGTTAACAATGAAATTGGTGTCATTCAGGACATCGCCGCCATTGGCGCCCTGGTGAAATCGAAAGGTATAATTTTCCACGTAGACGCCGCACAGAGTGCCGGTAAAACACCCATCGACGTGACGACCATGCAAGTGGATCTGCTGTCACTGTCTGCGCACAAAGTTTACGGACCCAAAGGCATCGGCGCGTTGTATGTGCGTCGCAAACCTCGCATCCGGCTGGAAGCGCAAATGCACGGCGGGGGGCATGAACGCGGTTTGCGCTCCGGTACGCTGCCGACCCACCAGATCGTTGGAATGGGCGAGGCATTTCTCCTGGCACGGGAGGAGTTTGCGTCGGAGAACGCCCACGTTCGCGCTATGCGCGATCGCCTGTGGCACGGGCTCCAGGACATTGAAGAAGTCTATCTTAATGGCGATCTGGAGCACCGGGTGCCACATAATCTGAATGTCAGCTTCAATTTTGTGGAAGGGGAGTCCCTGATCATGGCCATGAAGGAGCTGGCGGTGTCGTCCGGTTCAGCGTGCACTTCCTCCAGTCTCGAGCCTTCCTATGTGTTGCGAGCGCTGGGCCGCAGCGATGAATTGGCGCACAGCTCTATCCGTTTTACTCTAGGCAGGTTCACTACCGATCAGGAAGTAGACTTTGTTATCAAGCTGGTCCATGACAAAATCGCGAAACTACGCGAAATGTCGCCGTTATGGGAGATGTTCAAGGATGGCATCGATCTCAACACTGTCCAATGGGCGGCGCACCACTAGAGGTAGCAGTATGGCGATAACCTTGTCTGATAACGCCGCACAGCGCATCAAGACCTTTCTGGCCAATCGCGGCAAAGGTGTGGGCCTGCGGTTGGGAGTGAAAACCACGGGTTGTTCCGGTCTGGCCTATGTGCTGGAGTTTGTTGATGAGGTGGCGCCGGAGGACGCGGTGTTTGAGGCCAAGGGGGTGACTATCATCATCGATCCTAAAAGTCTCGTCTATCTCGACGGCACCGAGCTTGATTATGGCAAAGATGGTTTGAACGAGGGATTTAAGTTCAACAATCCCAATGTCAAGGATACCTGCGGCTGTGGTGAAAGTTTCACCGTCTAACGACCACGCAAGAAATCGAAGTGACTCTCCAAAGCCAGAATCATTATCAGATCTTCGATCTTCCCGTTGCTTTCGATGTGGACGGCAGAGCATTGGCAGAACGTTATCGGCAGTTGCAACAGGTAGTGCATCCGGATAAATATGCCAATGCCGGCGCCCAGCAACAGCGTCTTGCGGTGCAACATGCGGCGCAAATCAATGATGCGTTTCAGGTATTAAAGGATCCTTTGCTACGCGCCAAGTATTTGCTGCACCTGAAAGGCGTCGATGTCGATGCCACCAATGGCGACCCGCTGGAGCCGGCATTTCTGATGGAGCAGATGGAATTGCGGGAGCGTCTCGGCGCGGTGCGCGAGACCCCGGCGCCGGTGGCCGAACTGGCGGTGATTGCGGCGCAAGTTGCGGCTCGGCGGGAGACTTTGCTAAGCAATTTGCACGATTGTTTTCGTGCGTCAGATGTGGTGGACTGGCGGCCGGCGGTGGTCGGGGTAAAGAAATTGCAATTTATGTATCGCTTGCAGGATGAGATTGATCGTCTGGAAGACGAGCTTGTTTAACTCCATTGATGCAGAATAGATTATGGCTTTACTGCAAATCAGCGAACCCGGTCAGTCCACGGCGCCTCATGCGCATCGGTTGGCGGCCGGTATCGATCTGGGTACTACCAATTCCCTGATTGCCACTGTGCGCAGCGGGCAGCCGGCCACGTTGCCCGATGGCGAGGGTCGGCATTTGTTGCCCTCGGTGGTGCATTACGCGGCGTCGGGTGAAGTATTGGTCGGGGCTGCGGCAGCGGCCCTGCAGGTGAGTGATCCGTTGAATACCGTTAGTTCGGTAAAGCGTTTCATGGGGCGCGGCCTGGAGGATGTCGGCTCCCTGGGCGGCAATCTGCCTTATGAATTTGTAACGGTTGATGATCCGGTACCACGGATCAAAACAGTTGCCGGCCCGGTCACCGCAGTGGAAGTGTCGGCAGAGATTCTCAAAACCTTGGAACAGCGTGCGCAAGCGACATTGGGCGGCCCGTTGACGGGCGTGGTAATCACCGTGCCTGCGTATTTCGACGATGCGCAGCGTCAAGCCACCAAAGACGCCGCACGGGTGGCGGGTTTGCAGGTATTGCGGTTGCTCAACGAACCTACTGCCGCTGCCGTCGCCTACGGTCTGGACCAGGAAGCCGAGGGTGTCTATGCCGTTTATGATCTGGGTGGCGGCACTTTCGATATTTCCATCTTGCGCCTCAATAAAGGCGTGTTTGAGGTGATGGCGACCGCCGGTGATTCGGCGCTGGGTGGCGACGATTTCGATTATGCCATTGCGCATTGGCTCATGGCGCAAGCGGGTCTTGGTGATGCCGTTAATCACCGCCAGATGCGACGCCTGTTGCAGGTGGCGCGTCAGGCCAAGGAGCAATTGTCCGACGCCGAGCAAACGCATGTTGAACTCACGGATTATGGTCTGGATTGGCACGGCGTGCTTGATCGCGAACAATTACATGCCTTGATCGATTCGTTGGTGCAGAAGACCCTGCTGCCCTGCAAACGGGCGCTGCGTGACGCCGGCATCGGCATTGACGAGATTCGCGAGATCGTAATGGTTGGCGGCTCTACGCGGGTGCCGCGCGTGCGCGACATGGTCGGCAGATTTTTTCAGCGATCACCACTGGTGAATATCGATCCCGACCGGGTAGTGGCCATTGGCGCCGCGATCCAGGCGGATATCCTGGCCGGTAACAAACCGGATACGGAAATGTTGCTGCTGGATGTGATTCCTCTCTCCTTGGGTATTGAGACCATGGGAGGATTGGTGGAAAAAGTGATCCCGCGTAATACCACGATTCCAGTGGCCAAAGCCCAGGATTTTACTACCTTCAAGGATGGTCAAAGCGCCATGGCTATCCATGTGGTGCAGGGAGAACGCGAACTGGTCACCGATGTGCGATCGCTGGCCCGTTTTGAGCTGCGCGGCATTCCCCCGATGGTGGCCGGTGCGGCCAGGATTCGCGTTACCTACCAGGTGGATGCCGATGGTCTGTTGTCGGTGAGCGCCCGCGAAGAGGTCACGGGAGTGCAGGCCGGGATTCAGATCAAACCTTCCTACGGCCTGACGGATCATGAAATCACCCGCATGCTGGGGGAGTCCATGACCCATGCGCGCGAGGATATCGCTGCCCGCATGTTACGGGAACAGCAAGTGGAAGCGGATCGCGTACTGGAAGCTCTGCGCGGTGCGCTGGCGGAAGACGGCGCGCGTTTATTGTCCGCTGACGAACGTATCGCCATTGAACATCAGATGACCCTGCTCGATCAGGTGCATCAGGGCGTCGATGGCAATGCCATCAAACGCGCTATCGACGACCTGGAACAGATCACGCGGGAGTTTGCTGCCCGGCGCATGAATGCCGGTATTGAGCGGGCGCTTAAGGGTCACAAACTTACGGAATTCAGCCAAACCTGACATGTAACCAATATGCCGACGTTAACCTTTTTACCCCATGAAGAAATTTGTCCGGATGGCGCTATCATTGAAGCGCGGGCCGGGACTACGATTATCGATGCTGCCCTGGAACATGGCATTGCCCTGGAGCACGCTTGCGAAAAATCCTGCGCTTGCACCACCTGTCACGTAATTATCCGCGAGGGTTTCGACACGCTGGCGCCCGCCACCGAGGATGAAGAGGATTTGCTGGATAAAGCATGGGGCCTGGAACCCGAATCCCGGTTGAGTTGTCAAGCTAAGGTGTCGGCGGCCGATCTGGTTGTGGAAATTCCCAAGTACACCATTAATATGGTATCTGAAAGCCACTAGTGAGGAGGAGGGAGATATGAGTCTGAAATGGACCGATTCCCTGGATATTGCCATTGCTTTGGATGAAAAATACCCGGAAATCGACCCGATGGCCCTTCGGTTTACCGATTTGCGCTCCTGGGTATGCGCTCTGGAGGAGTTTGATGACGATCCAGAGCACTCCGGAGAGAAAATCCTGGAAGCAATACAAATGGCCTGGATGGATGAACGGTCCTGATTGGGGATTGATGTCTCCTTCTTTCATCCACATTTATTCTTTGGAAAAACGCCAACCCTCATTGCAGCGACGCCCCACCAACAGGTAAAATAGTCGGCTTTTATCTCGCTTGCGCCTATCGGTGGGCGCACCTGGGCATATATACTAAATTTCAGAAAATTCAGACAGTTAATATAACGGAGAAACAGATGGCAGTTGAACGTACTTTTTCCATTGTCAAACCTGATGCGGTTGCCAAAAATGTCATCGGTGAAATTTATCGTCGCTTTGAACAGGCCGGTCTGCGCATTGTTGCCTCGAAAATGATTCATATGTCCAAGGTCCAGGCGGAAGGTTTTTATGCGGTACACAAGGAGCGCCCGTTTTTTAAAGATCTGACCACTTACATGGCCTCGGGACCGGTGATGGTGCAGGTGCTCGAAGGTGAAAACGCCATTGCCCGTAATCGGGAAGTGATGGGCGCCACCAACCCGAAGGACGCAGCACCGGGGACGATACGCGCGGATTTCGCGGACTCTATCGAAGCCAATGCTGTGCATGGGTCCGACGCTGCCGAAACCGCGAAAACCGAAATCGCGTATTTTTTTAAACCGGGCGAAATCTGTTCCCGTTAATCACAGGAGATGGCGTGTGAGCGCCGGCAAAGCCAACCTCTTCGATTTTGATCGTCGCGCCCTGGAGGCGTTTTTCACCGGTATGGGTGAGAAACCTTTTCGTGCCGCGCAAGTGATGCGTTGGATACATCAGCTGGGTGAGCCGGACTTCATGCGCATGACCGATCTGGCAACGTCCCTGCGGCAGCGGCTCCTGGCGGAAACCGATCTGGCGGTGCCAAAGGTGGTGAGCGATAAGGTGGCGACCGACGGGACCCGCAAGATGTTGCTGCAGTTGGCCGACGGCAATTGCATCGAGACGGTGTTCATTCCGGAAACCGAGCGCGGTACTTTGTGCATATCTTCCCAGGTAGGCTGTACGCTCAATTGCAGCTTTTGCATGACCGCGCGCCAGGGTTACAACCGCAATCTCACGGTGGCGGAAATTATCGGTCAAATCTGGCAAGCGGCACGATTATTGAATCATACCCATGATAAACGTGTAATTTCCAATGTTGTCCTCATGGGAATGGGTGAGCCCTTGCTGAATTTTGATAATGTCGTGACTGCCATCGATCTGATGCTGGATGATCTTGCTTACGGGCTGTCGAAACGTCGCATTACGCTGAGCACTGCGGGATTGGTGCCGGGCATCGACCGCTTGTCCCAGAAGTGTGACATCAGTCTGGCTGTTTCGCTGCATGCCACAACCGACGACATCCGGGACCAACTGGTACCCATCAACAAGAAGTACCCGATTGCCGAACTGCTTGCCGCATGCCGACGTTATATCGATGCCAGTTCACCTCAGAATCGCAAGGTAACGTTTGAATACGTGATGCTCAAAGGCGTCAACGACAGTGAAAAAGACGCCAAACGGTTGATCAACCTGATGAGCCAGGTGCCATCGAAAATCAACCTCATCCCGTTCAACACCTTCCCCGGCACTTCCTACGAGTGTTCGTCTCGGGATACCGTGGAACGGTTCCGGGACAAATTGGGCAGTGCCGGCTTCGTGACTGTGATCCGTAAAACCCGTGGCGATGATATTGACGCCGCCTGTGGCCAATTGGCCGGTCGCGTCATGGATCGCACGCGGCGTAGTACCACGACCCTGGCGCCAGCGCTATGACCAGGAATGTTGCCGGATTATGCTGTTTTCTCCTGATCACGGTGGTGCTGAGCGCTTGCGCATCTAATCCCGTGCAAGAGCCGGAAACCCAGACACGGCGCGCATCTCGTAACAATGTCGAACTGGGCCTGACCTATATGCGTCAAGGTCAACGGGCAATTGCCATGGAGAAATTGAGGAAAGCGGTGGAGCTTGATCCTGATTTTTCGACGGCGCACCATGGTCTGGCGCTGGCCTATCAGGAATACGAACAAACGGACTTGGCGGATAAACATTTCCGTCGCGCCCTGAGTCTTGACGACACGGACAGTAACCTGCATAACAACTATGGCGCTTTTCTTTGCAGTCAAAAACGTTTCTCGGACGCGGAAACGCATTTTCTCGCTGCCGTCAATGATCCTGGTTATGCAACACCGGATCGGGCCTGGGAAAATGCCGGGGTGTGCGCGCTGAAAAATAACGATTATGACAAAGCGGAGAAATACCTGCGCACGGCGTTGAAGTTGCAACCCAAGCTGCCCGCGGCGCTGTTGGCGATGGCGCGGGTCAATTTTCACAGGAACGATTTTTTTCGTTCCCGGGCGTTTTTACAGCGATTTGAGGAGGTGAGCAATCCTACTCCAGAGACGCTGTGGTTGGCGATCGAGACGGAGCGCAGCTTGGGAGATGAACAAGCCGTAAACCGTAATGCCACGCTGCTCGAAAGCCGGTTTCCGGATTCCGCGGAAGCCAGACGCTTGCATAAAAACTCGAACAAGAGGTAAATCATGGAACCCGTCGAGTTACAGGCTGCTGAAGCTGAGACCTTGGTGACACCCCGTGTTACCGGACCGTCCGGTGGTGCGCGTTTGCGGCAAGCCCGGGAATCACGCCACCTGTCCGTGGACCAAGTGGCCAGCGAGTTACGTCTGACGCCACGGCAGATTATTGCCCTGGAGGAAGAAAATTTCGCTCAGTTGCCGGAACCTACTTATGTTTGCGGGTATGTGCGGGCCTATGCAAAGTTTCTCCAGTTGGCCTCCAACGAGGTCGTCGATGCTTATCCCAATCTGGAAGCCTTGCGTGCCGACAAGGTGCCGGTGGTGGAGTCCAGGATAACGAGCGCGGACCTGGCGGCGGTCCATGCGGACATCCCGTTTTCCCTGGCGGCTTTGACCGTCTTGCTCGTGGTCGTGTCCGCCTGGTATTTCAGCCGTAATAGCGACACTTCCGTGGTACCGAGTGCCCTGGAAATTTCCGCAAAACAACCCACGGTCGACAGTACGCCGATACCGGAAACCGTGCCGACGCTGACCGCGGAGGAGGCGGAAAGTGATGGTTTCGTGACACCGGACGCGACGCCCGCCTTAGCAGTGGAGCAGATGCCCGAGTCCCGGGTCGCGGATGATGCCGTGGCGACCGTCACCGATGCCGCCCAGGAAATTTCGGTACCTGCTGTTGCATCCAGTGCGTCAGCCGAGCTTGAGACGGCGTCGGCGGCAGTCGTGGCGGCCGAGCCGGAAGTTACATCGACTGTGGATATGCCAACAGACGCTACTCCAGCCGCGCCTGCTATCGCCGCCAGCGTGCCGGATCGCGTGGCGGTCACGGCCGTCGATAGCGCGTCGTCGCCGGAACTGTTACCCGCCAGCCAGCTGGTGATCACCTATGCGCAGGATTCCTGGACCGATATCACGGATGCCCGCGACATGCATTTACTATACAAGCTGGGACGGGCAGGTTCGCAAATCATGCTCACCGGTGTGGCGCCGTTTCGTGTGTTTTTCGGCTATGCGCCGGGCGTCGCGTTGACGCTCAACGGCGATCCCGTGAACATGACTCCCTACCAGTCCATGGCGAAGGTCAATATCAAGATCGGATCAAAACGGCACAATACGCTCGCCTTTACCGTGCGTGCGGATGAAACCACGGAAACCCTTGCGGACAAAGCCCCGGAACTGGCGGATCAGGATTTGGAACAGGCGCGCAAGGTGCTGCGTCAATCGGTGGCCGATGATGGCGCGCAAGTTACCGCGGTAGCGTCGCCCGGAACCGGCAAGAAAACCGCGACTAAGGCGCCGGTGCAACGTAAAACGGAACGTGATGATTTCGGCGCGCAAATGGCGCCGCCAATTCGTGACAAATCCACATCGAGCAATAAAAGTGAGGGACGCACCCGCAGTGGTCCCGCGCCCATCACCAATCTATTCGACTAGCCGTAACTATGCATAACAAGAGTCCAATTGTACGTCGCCGCAGCCGGCAGATTTTCGTGGGCAATGTACCGGTGGGGGGCGATGCCCCGGTGGCGGTGCAGAGCATGACCAATACCGAAACCACCGACGTGGCGGCCACCGTCGGTCAGGTTCAGGCCCTGGCCCAGGCAGGCGCCGATATCGTCCGGGTATCGGTGCCGACAATGGAGGCCGCCGATGCTTTCGGCGCCATTCGCAAGCAAGTGACGGTGCCCCTGGTCGCCGACATCCATTTCGATTACAAAATCGCGCTGCGCGTTGCCGAACTGGGCGTAGATTGTTTGCGCATCAATCCCGGGAATATCGGCCGCGAAGACCGGGTGCGCGCGGTCGTGGATGCGGCTCGTGACCGCAATATTCCCATTCGGATTGGCGTTAACGCCGGATCATTGGAGAAGGATCTGCAGAAAAAATATGGTGAACCCACGCCCGAGGCGTTGGTGGAATCCGCCATGCGTCATATCGACATTCTGGACCGCCTGGATTTCCAGGAGTACAAGCTCAGCCTCAAAGCATCCGATGTGTTCATGACCGTCGCCGCCTACCGCTTGATCGCCGGGCAGATTGAACAACCGCTGCATCTGGGGATTACCGAAGCCGGCGGATTCCGCTCAGGTGCGGTCAAGTCCGCGATCGGCCTGGGCATGCTGCTGGCCGAAGGTATCGGTGATACCATTCGCGTTTCCCTGGCCGCCGATCCGGTCCAGGAAATCAAAGTCGGCTTCGATATATTGAAAAGTCTGCACATACGCAGTAAAGGTATCAATTTTATTGCGTGTCCCTCGTGCTCACGGCAGAATTTTGATGTTATCGCCACGGTGAATGCGTTGGAGCAACGCCTGGAAGATATCACCGAACCTTTGGATGTGGCGATTATCGGCTGCGTGGTTAATGGGCCGGGCGAGGCACGCGAGGCGCATGTCGGCTTGGCGGGCGGTACGCCGAATCTGCTGTATATCAACGGCACGCCGGATCATAAAGTACATAACGAAGATTTGGTGGGCGAATTGGAGCGAGTGGTGCGTGCGGCCGTGAGCCAGCGGCAGAACGGCGTATCCGCCAAGTATATTCCCATCAAGCAAATCAGTTAATGCGTGCAAGGAAGGCGTCGTGAGTAAAGGTATCCAGGCGGTACGCGGCATGAAAGACATGCTGCCGGAAGAAACCATGTGCTGGCAGCATGTGGAAACTGTAATGCGCGATCTGATGGCGAGCTACGGCTATCAGGAAATACGCATGCCACTCTTGGAAAAGACCGAGTTGTTCAAGCGTTCCATCGGCGAGGTAACAGACATCGTCGAGAAGGAGATGTACACTTTCGAAGACCGTAACGGCGAAAGTCTGACGCTGCGCCCGGAGGGCACCGCCAGCACCGTGCGTGCCGCCATCGAACACGGTCTGATGCAGGGGCAAAGTCTGCGTTTCTGGTATATGGGCCCCATGTTCCGCCATGAACGGCCACAGAAGGGCCGTTATCGCCAGTTTCACCAGTTAGGCGTGGAAACCTTCGGCGTGGCAACGCCGGACATGGACGCCGAGCTGATTGCCATGACTGCGCGCCTGTGGCAGCGTCTGGGATTGCGGGATCTGGAACTGCAAATCAATTCCCTGGGCACTCCGGCTTGCCGGCGTGATTACCGGGAACTGCTCGTCGCCTATCTGCAACAACACCGCGCACGGCTCGATGAGGATAGTCTCCGACGCCTGGAAACCAATCCCTTGCGTATCCTCGACAGTAAAAACCCGGAAATGCAAGACCTGATCGAAGGCGCGCCGCGCCTGATGGAGTATCTGGACGAGGAATCCGTGGAACATTTCGACCGGTTACGGACTTATCTTGATGCCATGGATATCGGTTACACTATCAATACCCGGCTGGTGCGTGGTCTGGATTACTATACCCGTACGGTGTTTGAATGGGTGACCACGCAGCTCGGCGCCCAGGGCACGGTGTGTGCCGGTGGCCGGTTCGATGGCCTGGTCGATCAACTGGGCGGTAAAAGCATGCCCGCCGCCGGTTACGCGCTGGGCATGGAGCGCTTGCTGGCGCTGCTGGAAGAACAGGCGTTGCTGCCACCGGCGGCCGCTGCCGATGCCTTTCTGATCGCTTCGGGCGATCAGGCCCAGGCGCAATCCCTGCGTCTGGCGGAACAGTTACGGCAACGTTTGCCGGCGTTGCGCCTCACCGTCAATTGTGGGGGTGGCAGTTTCAAGACCCAATTCAAGCGGGCGGATAAAAGCGGTGCGCGCGTTGCCTTGCTGTTGGGAGATGAGGAAGTTGCCGCGGGCACGATAGGCGTAAAATATTTACGGGCGGATAAGCCGCAGGAAACCGTTTCCCTGGAGAGGGTAATCGAATTGTTAACCAACCCGGCTGGCTAGACGCGGCGGCCGGTAACAGGAGCTCAACGTGGATTTACTGACAACAGAAGAACAGCAGGTTGAAGCCATCAAGAAATGGTGGCGCGAGAATTGGGCGTCGGTCATCGGCGGCGCGCTAATCGGTATTGGCATTATTGTCGCGGGCAGAATGTGGATGCAAAACCAGACTGCCAATACCCGGGCTGCGTCATCCACCTTTGAAGCGATGATGGCGGCCGTGAATTCGGGGCAGAAGGATGTCGGCCTGGAGTTCGCCAATAATCTGGTGACCCAATACGCCGGCTCGCCGTATGCGGCATTCGCGGCGTTGGCCAGCGCACGCGTCAAATTGGAAGCGAAAGACAAAGATGCGACCCGCGCCCACCTGCAGTGGGCGCTTGATAACGCCAGCCAGGAGGAAATAAAGCATGTTGCACGCATTCGCCTGGCACGTTTGATGTTGAGTGAAGGTCAGTACGCCGAAGCCCTGAAGCTGGCATCCGTGACGAGTGACGGACCGTTCCTGGGTACCTATGAGGAAATCAAAGGTGACGCCTACCTGGGTCAGCAGCAGCCGGAACAGGCGCGCGCCGCTTATGCGAGCGCCATGCAGCATCTTGATCCCTCAGCCGCTATGCGCGAGATTGTACAGATGAAGCTTGATAACCTGGGTGCCGTCGATAGTGCCATGCAAGCGGGTAGCTAATATGAAAAAGCTATGCCTTCTCGTGCTGCTGGCGGCCCTGGCGGCGTGCACGGAAGTGAATGAGTTCGTACAGGGCGATCTGCGCCAACCGGCGGAATTGAAACCGATCACCGCGAGTGTCCAGGCCCGGCTTGCCTGGAGTGTGCAATTGGATGTGTTTGATACCTATCAGGACTTCAAGTTGCAACCGCTGATCTTGGGCGATGTGGTGTTTGTGGCGGAGTCGCGCGGACGGATTGCCTCACATAAAGTTCGCAATGGCGATTTACTCTGGGATCGGTTGTATGATGCCACGTTTTCCGCCGGTATGACGTCCAGCAAGGACAATCTCATCGTGGGAACCGACGGCGCGGAAGTGTGGGCGATTAATCGGGATAGCGGCGACGTTATGTGGAAAGCCCAGGTTTCCAGTGAATTGTTGTCGTCCCCGGTGGCCGTTGACGATATGGTGCTGGTGCATACCGGTGACGACAAGTTGATCGGGATCAACGCGGTCACTGGCTTGCGGGTGTGGGTGAGCGGCAATAGTCTGCCGACGCTGACCCTGCGCGGCACCAGCACTCCCGTGGTGTGGAACGATGCCGTCATCACCGGTCTCGCCAACGGCAAGATAACCGCGGTTAATGTTGGCAACGGCAAGAAATTGTGGGAAACAGTGCTGGGCGCGGCGCGTGGACGTACCGAGCTGGAACGCCTGGTGGATCTGGATGGGCGCGCCGCCATCGTCGACGACGTGCTCTATATCAGCAGCTATCAGGGCAAGGTCGCGGCTCTGAATCTGCAAAACGGCCAGATCATCTGGGCGCGGGACCTGTCGTCGTTCGCGGATATCGCGGTACATGCCAATCTGCTGTTTCTGCACGATGAATTCAGCCAGGTATGGGCGTTGGACCGCGCCTCCGGTGCGACCATGTGGCGCCAGGATGATTTGCATGGACGTAAATTGACGTCACCGGTAGTGCAAGAGAACTACCTGGTGGTGGGTGACTATCAAGGTTACCTCCATTGGCTGAGTCTGGAAGACGGAAAAATAGTCGGTCGGGCGTTGATGAAGCAGGCGGAGAACCGCGCCCGTGTTCTGGGCAAGGTCGAATATCCGGAGGAGGACCCGTTGCACCGTTATGTGGATATCACCGGTGTGCCGGCACAGCCCTTCGTGGATCGCGATCTGCTCTATGTTACGGATCGCAGTGGCGTACTTGCCGCCTACCGCCTGAAAGCGCTTAACTAGTGCGCAGCCACGAACAGCAATATATTGCTTGCCAGGACGCCAAGGTGCGGAGCGGGAGCCAAACCATGCCCCGCAAGGCGACGCGCAGTTGCATTGCGTGCTTTGCATCCTGGCGAGATGTGTTTCGTCCGAACGTGCGCTGACGCGCGTCCAAGTATTTAACCATTATCAGGCAAGTCCCATGCGCCCAGTTATCGCCCTGATCGGTCGTCCGAATGTGGGCAAATCGACATTATTCAATCAGCTTACCCGCAGCCGCGACGCGCTGGTGGCGAACCAGCCAGGGCTGACGCGCGACCGTAAATACGGTACCGGCAGTTATGACGGTAAAAGTTTTATCGTCATCGACACCGGGGGCCTGGGCAACGAGGAAACCGGCATCGATGGCTTGATGGCCGATCAGGCGCGCCGAGCTGTCGACGAGGCAACGATTATTTTCTTTCTTGTCGATGCCCATGATGGGCTGGTAGCCGGCGACGAAACCGTAGGCCGTTTTCTGCGCACCCATAGCAAGAGTTGTTACCTGGTCGTCAATAAAGTGGATGGCAGGAATCCCGATATTGCCCGTGCCGAGTTTTTTGCCTTGGGTATGGGGGAGCCGCGCTTGATCGCCGCCGTCCACGGACAAGGTGTCAAGCTGCTGCTGGAAGAAGCGCTGGCGGATGTGCCGGTGGATGTCGGTGTTGATCCGCTGCCGGAGGATGCCATCAAGGTGGCGATCGTCGGCCGTCCCAATGTCGGCAAGTCGACCCTGGTCAACCGCATGTTGGGCGAGGATCGGGTGCTGGTTTTCGACATGCCCGGCACCACTCGCGACAGTATTTACGTGCCGTTTCAGCGCGAACAGCAGAACTATGTCTTGATCGACACGGCAGGCGTGCGCCGCCGCAAGAATATTGAGGAGGCGGTGGAGAAGTTCAGTATCGTCAAAGCGCTGCAAGCCATTCAAGACGCGCATGTCGTGATCATGGTGCTGGACGCGCAGCAGGAAATCAGCCACCAGGACAGTCATCTGCTGGGGTATATCATGGATGAAGGTCGCGCGTTGATCGTGGCGGTGAATAAATGGGATGGTTTGGCGACCGAGCAGCGCGATTTCATCAAGAAAGAGCTGGCGCGTAAATTGCCGTATCTGGATTTCGCCACCATGCATTATATTTCCGCATTGCACGGTTCAGGCGTCGGTGATTTGTTCGGCTTTGTTGCCGAAGCCCATGCCGCCGCTTTCCGGAATTTCGCGACACCGCAATTGACGCGCATCCTGGAGCAGGCGGTCACGGAACACCAACCGCCCTTGGTGCATGGGCGTCGTATCAAGCTGCGCTATGCGCATCAAGGCGGCAAGAATCCCCCGGTGATCGTCATTCATGGCAACCAGACCGAGAATTTGCCGGATTCCTATAAACGCTACCTGGTCGGTGTGTTTCGCGATGTGCTTAAATTGCATGGCACTCCTGTGCGCCTGGAGTTCAAAACCGGCAAGAATCCCTTTGAAGGGCGCAAGAATAAGTTGACTCCGCGCCAGCAACAACGTCGCAAACGTTTGATGCGGCATGTGAAAAAATAATCCTGAACATCATCCCGGCGGATGCGCAATGCTTATGCCAGGGACGCGCCGTTCTCCTATTTCCACATAAAAATATTTGTCAGGTAGGTGTCACGAACCGTATTCTGTGATTGGTGCAAAGGTTCGTGATACGCGTCTTTCTACGGATATGATATGGTGACAAATATTCCCATTGGTGGTTGCGCCTGGCGTTTTCCACCACCTGTTACGGGTGGGGCATGCTGACGCATTTTGTTTGATGGCTCTCGGTCGGAGAGCGGGTAGGGTGCGTGTCACGCATCATTGTTTTTCTAGTGCGAAGCCGACAACAGCCGGTGCGTAATACGCGCGCTACGGCGAATTGCCGCGCGTTATCCGGGAGTGTCGGTTGCTTATTGTCAAAGATCAGCCATCATGACTGCCAAATCGTACGCGATAGTACTACTGTTGCTGCTCACGGCATGGCCCCCGCTCAACGCCGCAGACCTGGTCTCGTCGCTGGGCGATAATGCCCATGCCGGCTTCGATCTTACCGGGAAGCATCGTGATATTACTTGTACCTCATGCCATGTCGATGGCACCTTCCTTGGAACACCACGCGCCTGCGCGGCGTGTCACCACGATGCCGCAACACATGGCAAGGGCGCTGATCACCTACCGGTGTCGGAACAGTGCGCGGCCTGCCACATCACCGCAAGTTTCCAGAATGCCAGCGTCGACCATGCGCAAGTCGCCGCCCCATGTCTGACCTGCCATGACGGCAAGGTGGCGTCCGGCCCGGGACGCAGCCATTTGCGGATGAGTGCCGGTCCGTGCAGCCGGTGCCACGTTACCACGGCCTGGTTGCCCGTGCATTTTGATCATGGCGCGGATGCTGCCGCCTGTCGCACGTGTCATAACGGAATTAATGTGCGCGGTATGGGCCGGGATCACATACTTACGGGTCTGGAATGCGATATTTGCCATGTGGTCGGCGCCTGGCTGCCGGCGCATTATCTTCATGGTGAACCCCGCGCCGAGTGTGAGACCTGTCACGATGGTCAGTCACCAGCCGTGACCGGGAAACCGGCGCGCCATATACCGACGACGTCAGATTGTGTCAGGTGCCACGCTGTGGACCGGTGGTTACCGGTGCGCATGGATCACCGCAGCGAGCAACAGGCATGCGCCGCGTGCCATAACAATTCCCAGGCGGTAGGGAAAAGTCCGCTGCATATTCCAACATCGGCAGGCTGTGCGTCATGCCACCAAACCGACGCATGGGCGCCTGCGACCATGCGGCATGAGAGCGTGGATACCGGTACTTGCGCCGTGTGTCATACAGGCAAACTGGCCTCCGGTCTGCCGGCAAGACATGTGCCGGTGGCGGCGGATTGCCGGCAGTGCCACGAGGTCAAAGACTGGCGCACAGTGAACTTCCAACATACCGCGGTTGCCGGGGGCTGCGGTTTTTGTCATGACGGCAAGCGCGCGACCGGTAAGGACCCGGATCATATTCCAGTCGCCGGAGAGTGTCTGGAGTGCCATGATATACGGGCGTGGCTACCGTCCCGCTTTGCGCACCAGGATATCAAGCAGGGTTGTGGTGCCTGCCATAACGGCGCGAATGCCACGGGCAAGTTTTCCGCGCATATCCTCACCCGGGAAGATTGTTCGTTGTGCCATGGCAATAACGCCTGGTTGCCGGTGGCCATGAATCACGGCAATATCAGCGGTCCCTGTGCGGCTTGTCATAACGGCGACCAGGCCGATGGTAAGCCTGTCGCCCATATTCCAACCAATAGTGATTGCGCGTTATGTCATGAAACAGCCGCATGGATGCCTGCGGCGTCGAATCATGAAGGCTTCAAAGGCGGTTGCAGTACCTGCCATAACGGTGGTGCCGCCAAAGGCAAACCCGATCCTCATATCGTTACCCATCAGGAGTGTAATACCTGTCATGGGGTGGGTGCCTGGCAGCCGGTGCGCGTGGACCATGCGCGCATTACCGGCAATTGTCTCGCCTGCCATAATGGCGTGCAGGCAACGGCCAAGCCGGCGACTCATATCGTCACCGACCATGAATGCATTGTTTGTCATCGAGCCGACGTCTGGCGGCCGGCGCAGGTTAACCATGACACGTTTACCGGTGATTGTTTGGTCTGCCATAACGGTACCCGGGCGACCGGCATGCCCGCGCACCATGTCGCGACCGGCGAATCCTGCAAGGCATGCCACGGGACCCAGGCGTGGCGACCGGCTCACGTGGATCATGCGCGGGTCACGGGTAATTGCGCAAGTTGTCATAACGGAACGCAGGCGCGGGGTAAACCAGTTGTGCACATTCCCACAGACGTGGATTGTGCGCTCTGTCATCAGGTTGCGGCCTGGAAACCGGGCGTAATGGATCATGCGGGCATTACCGGCGCTTGCGTACGCTGTCATGACACGGTTCTGGCGCGCGGTAAATCCGCCACGCATGTGCGCACTTCGGAACCATGTCAGGTATGCCACCACGCTGCCAGCGCCTGGGCGCCAGCGGTGGTAGATCATAAACGCACGGCGGGTCGTTGTGCATCGTGTCACGATGGCGGTAGCGCCGCCGGCATGATGCCTGCCCATATACCAACCGTCAGTGACTGCGGTCTGTGTCACAGTGCCGGCGCCTGGTTGCCCGTTACCATGGATCACGACGGTATCAGCGGAGCATGCAGTCTCTGTCACGATGACCGAAAGGCTCGGGGGAAACCGGCGCAACATCTGGTCACCACGCGCCAGTGTAACGTCTGCCATAACACCGCCGCCTGGCGGGTCGTCAGTCTGGATCACAGCTTGCTGGTAATGCCCTGTGCCGATTGCCACGACGGCCGACACGAGACCGGAAAACCTGCCCTGCATGTGCCAACCACGGCAGGTTGCGGCGGTTGTCACGGTACCGCCACCTGGTTGCCGGTGACCATGGATCATGGCGTGGTCGATGGCATCTGTGAAAGCTGCCACAATGGCGTGTTGCGCACCGGCAAATCCGCGACCCATGTTACCACTACCGGTGATTGCCAAGGTTGTCATGACGTTCAGGCCTGGACACCGGTACATTTCGATCACAAGCTCGTGATAATCAATTACTGCAGTATCTGCCATGATGGTGGCGTGGCGCGCGCCAAACCCCCGATGCATGTGCAAACCAAGTCGGATTGCCAGGGGTGCCATGAAGTCAGCGCCTGGGCGGCGGTGGTTTTTGATCACCGTCTGGTCATCGGCAGTTGCAGCGCCTGCCATAATGGCGCAGGCGGGAGCGCCGCCGCCATGCCCGCCGGCCACATCATGAGTGACTTGGGCTGTGATGTTTGTCATGGCATCGCAAAATGGTTGCCGCTGCACTTCGAGCACAGCAGCCGGGCATATCCTGGCGCGTATCATGCCAACATGCAGTGCGTGCGGTGTCATACCGGTAATCGTCAGGGCGTCGACTGGCTGTATCCGGCTTATCGGTCAGAATGCGCCGGTTGTCATGCGGGTGATTACCGTGCGCTGCGGCATCTTAAATTCGCATTGCCGCAACGGGTGCCATATTCCGTCGCTGAATTGGCAGATTGCACCGGCGTCTGTCATGTTTACCTGCGTGACGCTGCTGTTGAAATACGCGAGCGCCATCATACCGCTGGCGACGCGCACTGGTAGCCGGCAACCGGGCCGAACTGGAGATAATCGCGGATGCTTCGGTGTCCACCGGATACGGGGGTGGCACGCGCGGATATCGCGCAAAATCATGTCCTGGGTAGGGTATTGCCCGGCGTATTCGGTAATACACCAATTATCCGCATGAAATTCGGCGGGCATCGCGGTCACGATGCGCATTGATTCTTGGCTCGGCAGTAGGCTATTCTACGAGTACTTTCAATATTTCATATCTGATTGATGCCCATAGCCGATTCCATGTCCGGATCAACGTCGTTGTTACCATTTAAAACATGGCAAGTGAATCAATTAGTTCAGGCGCTACCCTTTATGCTCGGCAGCACCTTCCTGGTCGCCGTCACTCTGGCGCTGATGTTGGCGCCGGTGCTGGCTCCGCAGCAATGGTTGTCCTGGTTGATGTTGATATTGCTGGTGATCGGTTATCAGTGGGTTAACCTGGTGTTATATCGCCGCGCCGCACCCGGTCATGCAAATGAATCAAAGTGGTTGCTCCGGGTTTCGATCGGCGTGGCACTCCTGGGTGGGGTATGGGGCGCCGCAGGGTTATTGATGTTTCCCTCGGGCTTGCATACCCATCAAGTACTTCTGGTGTTGGCGCTGGTGGCGCTCTCCGCTGCTTTGGTGTCCAGCCTGGTCTATGTGTTCCGTTTGTTTGTCATATTTCAAATTCTCAGTCTGTTGCCGGTGATTGGCCGTCTGCTGTGGGAAATGAATGCGGCCTCTAACGAATTGGCACTGTTATGTAGCTTATTCCTCGGTGTGAGTTTGATCAGCGCGCGGCGCCTGCATATCAACATGCTGCGTAATCTAACGACGTCGCAACAAAATTTTCAGCAATTTTCCTTGGTACAGGAAAGTGAAAACCGCTTCCGCACCCTGGTGGAGAATATTGCGGATGCGATGTTTCTCCATGATGACCAGGGACGGCTGCTGGATGTCAACTCGCCGGCTTGCAACATCCTGGGATATACGCGGGATGAGTTGCTGTCATTGACGGTGTTCGATCTGGAAAAGGGGGTCGCCCCGGAACTGCTTACCCAGGCATGGTCAGAGCTGGCGCCCGGAGCTTGTGTCCGCCTGCAGGGTAACCACCGGTGCAAGGATGGTCACCAAATTTCAGTGGATGTCAATGTATGCGCGTTCAGTCAGCGCGGCGCCAAGAATTTTTTGGCTTTGGCGCGCGACATTTCCGCGGTTATGGATCAGGCGGAACAGTTGCGCCGGAACGAGGAAAAGCTTCGTGCCCACTATCTCGCCATTCCCATCCCTACCTATACCTGGCAGCGGGAGGGCGATGATTTCGTGTTGCGCGATGCCAATGATGCCGCGATGCGTTATACCGACGGCAAAATCAAGGAGTACTTCGGCATTAAAGCCGGTGACCTGCACCGGAATGACCCGGAAATCCTCGAACTGATCGCCGAGTGTTTTCGGTCACGGCGTTCGATCGAGCGGGAAATTCCCTACTATATTTCATCCAAGGGGCAGCGTTACCTGTCGTTAAAATTTGCATTTGTGCCGCCGGACACCGTTATGGTGCATGCCGAAGATATCACTGAGCGCAAGCGTAACGAGCATGCGCTGCAGCTTACCCAGGAGCGTTTCACTGAGGCGCAGCGCATTGCGCATATCGGCTACTGGGCGTTGGAGCCGGGGACCGGATCAGTGGAGTGGTCAGACGAAATATATGAAATTTTCGGACTCGACAGAGGGACTCATAAGCCTGATCTCGATTTGTTCTTATCCATGGTGCATGCAGAAGATAAGCCTTTATTACAGCAGAATATGACCATGCTGTTTGAAAAGGGCGAAGTACCGGACATGGAGTATCGCATCGTGCGCACCGATGGCTCCCTGCGCACCCTGGCGTCCGTGTCAAAATCCATGCATGATCAGGCGCGAAACGTCATGTCATTTTTCGGTATCGTGCAGGATATTACCGAATCCAAGTTGCAACAACAGATGCTGATTGATGCCAAGGAGGATGCGGAACGGGCGAATCAGGCCAAATCCGAGTTTCTCTCCAGTATGAGTCATGAACTGCGAACTCCCATGAATGCTATTTTGGGATTCACGCAATTGTTGGAAATGGACGTCAGTCTGAATTCCAAGCACCGGCAGGCGATCGCGGAAATACATCGGGCGAGCAATCATCTGCTGGAGTTGATTAATGAAGTTCTGGATTTGTCCCAAATCGAGTCTCAAAGGGTGGAGCTGGTCATCGAAGAAATATCGGTGGCCAGCGTCATCGATGAAACCGAGACGCTGATCACGCCCATCGCGCGGCGCCGGCAAATCAGCGTTGTTCGGGAGGAAGAAAATTTCAATGATGAACCGGTGCTGGCGGATCGCACCCGGGTGCGACAGGTGTTGTTGAACCTGTTGTCCAATGCCGTCAAATACAATCGCCAGGGCGGTGTGATCACCATCAAAAGCGAGGTAGTTGCCGGCGAGCGGGTGCGCGTGAGCGTATCGGATACCGGCGAAGGTCTGGAGGCGGCCAAACTGGCGCATTTGTTCACGCCCTTTCAGCGCATGGGCGCGGAAAAGACCGAAGTTGAAGGCACCGGCATCGGTTTGGTGATCGCCAAGAAGTTGTTGGAGCTGATGGGCGGCAGCATCTCGGTGCGCAGTACCCTGGGCACGGGATCGGAGTTCAGTTTTGAACTGCCGATCAGTCTCGGTAGCGAGGAATTGCGCATGGAGCGGCAGCAACATCTCGCGCAATTGCCCGGTGGCTTATTGCGGCGCCAACGCGTGCGTATTCTCTATGTTGAAGACAACCCCGCGAATTTGCGTCTGGTGGAGAATATTCTGTCGCAGTATGAAGGTGTGGAAATGTTCTCGGCCCCTGAACCCTTGTTGGGCCTGGAGCTGGCCCAGACGCAGTTACCGGATGTGATCCTGCTGGATATCAATCTGCCCGGTATGGACGGTTACCGGGTGATGAAGAAGCTCAAGGAAAATGGTGCGACCACTCGTATTCCAGTGATCGCCATCAGTGCCAATGCCATGCCGCGGGATGTGGAGCGTGGCGAGCAGGCGGGATTCCTCAAATATCTGACCAAGCCCATCAATGTGTTGCAGTTGATGCAGACCCTGGAAGATGCCG
>JAHECY010000040.1 GCA_024641505.1 Gammaproteobacteria bacterium | reverse complement strand
TTTCTTGATCGCGCCCTTGCACACGCCATTGCAACCGCACACTTCCATTTCATCGCTCATCGCTGCCGCTGCATTGCTGCCGCCATGGCCGGCATTGCCCAAGTGCGCCTGTCCCAGCATCAGTTGGCCGCGAAAATCGCTGACATCGGTAGCGTCACGCAGAAGCTGAAAATACCAGGCGCCGTCCACCGTATCGCCGTACATGACAGCACCCTGTATCCGGTTGTCCTTGACCACCACCTTTTTATAAACGCCGCGCTTGGCATCCATCATGACAATATCTTCAGTACTTTCATCACCGATGAAATCACCGGCAGAAAACAAGTCGATACCCGTGACTTTCAACTTGGTCGAGGTTACCGATCCCCGATAGCGGGCATATCCCAGCTTCGCCAGATGATTGGCACACACCTTGGCCTGTTCGAACAACGGCGCCACCAGACCGTAGGTATCACCTCGGTGCTGCACGCATTCACCTACCGCGTAAATTCGAGGATCATAGGTTTGCATGGTGTCGTTGACGACAATGCCTCGTTCGCAGTACAGGCCGCACTGCTGCGCCAAGGCCATATTGGGCCGAATACCTACCGCCATCACCACCAGATCCGCCGGTATCTCCAGACCATCTTTAAAGCGCACACCACACACTCGATCAGTACCCAGGATGGCCTCGGTACTGGTGGCCATAAGAAACTTCAAGCCTCTTTCTTCCAGCGACTTGCGCAGCATACCGGCGGCAACGCTATCGAGTTGACGCTCCATGAGGGTATTCGTAAGGTGTACCACTGACACATCCATACCTTGTTGCAGCAGGCCGTTCGCCGCTTCCAGACCCAGCAAGCCACCGCCGATCACCACCGCATGCCGGTAGCTACGCGCAGCGTCCAGCATGGTGTAGACGTCGCGGATATCGCGAAAACTGATGACACCGGACAGGTCATTGCCCGGCACCGGAATGATGAATGGATTGGAACCCGTTGCCAACAGCAGCCGGTCGTAAGGTTCGGTGGTACCATCGTCCGCCAGCACCAAACGTCTGTGCCGGTCGATTCCGACCACTACATTCCCCTGGTGCAGCGTTATACCATTATCGTGATACCACTGTTCCGTATTGAGCATGATATCGTTGATGGTTTTGTCACCGGCCAATACCGGTGACAGTAAAATTCGATTGTAGTTACCGTAAGGCTCCGCCCCAAATACGGTGATATCGTATGCGTCTGCATCAATTGTGCGCAACTCCTCTACCGTACGTATGCCGGCCATACCGTTACCCACAACCACCAATTTTTCTTTCATGCTGCACCTCTTAGAGAACTCAGGTTGCCCTATCGCAATAGCTGTGCCAGCTTTAGATTACTTCAAAATCAACACGTAACTACTTATTTTTTATCGATTATTGTTTCGGGAAATCAGTTAGCCTAAAGTCTCGGCCGCAGGTGTTGCGCATCATGGTGGTGCATTGCCACAGGTCGTGCCTCCTTATGAGGCTGAAACACCGGGTAGCACATGAGTGTCTGCTTGATTATGGCGCATCGCGTCTGAAACAAAATACGCACTGTAAATCCTGATGCCGTGATAACGCCGATTGGCGTCCAACGAACATCAAACTCGGTCGACAGCTATTTAATTTTTACTTGATGAGCCTGGTATCGCATCACGAGAGCATCGACGACCGAGGATAAACCGAGCACGCTGGGCCTGTCCGCCATTGATGATTCACCTGGTACGCACAGCGTTTGCACAACGATCATTGCCGGCGCAAGCGCCCGCGGCAGTGCATCATTTTCAAAATCGCACGCACAAGCAAAGTGCAACTCAGGCGCACCGAAAACGCCGACTCCTGTGACATCTGCCCGATGAGCAACACGTTAACGCTGTGGCACAAATAGTGAATTTGTTGCGCGGCTGTCCAATAACATCGATTATGATAAGAGGGTGTGAAATGTCGGAATTAAAGTTAAACCTGTTGTCATTTTACGGCATCCTGGTAGTACTCTACTTTTTCAATCACTGCATATCTATCGCATCATCAATGCATGTGCTTGTCCGAATTCATCTACGATCTGTAACACCCGAATAGCGCCTTGGCGAAAACCGAATTCGTGCCCCTGATCAATCGCAGCCCTGCGGTCCGATGGCGCACCGTCGCGGTTTTTTTATGTTTCTCAGTGTGCTGCTATTAGTGTCAATCACCATGATTCCGCCATAACATCACATATCAACCGCCCTACGGACACTCAAAACCTGCGGTGTCCAAGGCAACAACGATTCGCTAATTAGTCGGGATTATCTCGATACTGCGATCGCCCGTTGACAACGGATTACGATACCATCTTGGCATCAGGACTTTGCGACAAACAAAGCAACACAAATTCTTCCACGGGCAAGGGTCGATAAAAATAATACCCTTGAACGTTATCGCAACCCAGCACGGTCAACACCTCTAATTGTTGTTTTGTTTCGACGCCTTCCGCCGTTACACTCAAACCCAATGAATGAGCCATACTGACGATTGCTGACGCAATGGAATACGCATCTTCACTTTGAGCGATATCATCAACGAAAATCTTGTCGACCTTGAGGGTATCCACCGGTAACTTCTTCAGCATGCTTAACGAAGAATAACCGGTTCCGAAATCATCCACCGCAACCAGAAAACCCGCACGGCCAATACTATTCAGCGCACTTACTGTTTTTTCGATATCACTTATCAGCGCAGTTTCAGTTACTTCAACTGACAAATTTGTCGGGGAAATGCGATGTTTCTGCACGGTATTCAGTAGAAAATCCACCACGCTATCATCGCTCAACTGGCGCGCCGATACATTGACGGAAATATGTGGAAGCATTTGATCCGGCAACATTTTCCTCAATGCTCCCAACACTCCACAGGCTTGATCGAAAACCCATCTACCAATTTCCAGAATCGAGCCAGTCATCTCCGCCACAGGAATAAATTCTGCCGGTGATATATCGGCATCCTGGCTACGCCACCTCAGCAAGATCTCGCCACTGACTATTTTTCCCGTTTTTACACTGAGAATCGGTTGAATCACCGTGTAGAATTCACTATTTTTAATGGCGCCACGCAATCCATTTGCGATCTTCAGAAATCTCTTGGAATTCTCCGCCATCGAATCACTGAAAACTATCCAGCCATCACGACCTCTCGCCTTGGCATTATACATCGCCGCGTCGGCGTTCCCCAGCATTTCGTCCGCTGAGTCAACGGCGCCATAACCAATTGCGATACCGATGCTCACCGACACGAATACCTCGATATCATCGATACTGATCGGCCTTCTCATCGTGTCTACGATACGCTCGGCTATCACCGTTACCGCATGCGCATCGTTGATTTGCTCGCAAATCACCACAAATTCATCACCGCCAAACCGCCCTACCGTATCGCCAGGTCTGATCAGAGTTGCCAATTCATCCGCTATGATTTTCAGCAATCGATCGCCGGTATCATGTCCGTAACTATCATTGACCAGTTTGAACTCGTCGACATCAATAAACATCAGGGCCACGGTATTTCGTCCGCGGATGGAACGCATCAAAGCGTTCTCCAGGCGATCTTTGATTAACACCCGATTTGGCAACTGAGTGAGCATATCATGAGTCGCTTGCCAGACCAGATCTTCCTCAAATTTTTTCCGCTGAGAAATATCCGCCAATGTGGCGACTGAAATCCATCCCGCATCCGTCTTGAATTTGCTGAGACTTGTTTCAGCGGGAAAAAAGCTGCCATCTTTTCGATAGCAGGATATTTCCGAATTACCAGCCATCCGCGGCTGTAACACGGATTCTCCAACAAAGTTTCGAACGTGTTTTTCATGCTTGCTTCGCAAATGCGGTGGTAACAGAAGGTGCACGGACTTACCCTGAATTTCGGCTATGGCAAAACCAAACAATTCACATAGTTTACGATTTACCTTGATAATTTTTCCGGCTTCATCCACCGCAACGATCCCGACATCGGTTGCACCCAGAATATGGTCGAGGGTACCTTCATTACCGCCTAGCGACGCATTCACCGCGCTTATTGCGTTAACAGCTGCCGTTTTCTGACTTCCCTGGAATCCTCTAAAACTGCTTCCTTCCCGTCCACGCACCAGCAAATATTGCGTTTTACCGCCATACCCGATAGGCGTGAGCAGCAATCTTTCCTTGGTATTCTGGTCCACTCCCGGCTTTACCTCTAATTCATAATCGCTTCCGGAACAGTTCAATCTTAGAATATCATCGCTGCATTCCTTCAGTTTAATGAATAGTGCGTCGCTGCATTTCGGGTCCACCCCGATATTGAACAGTTTGCTATCCATGGGACTCAATGCGGAACGCGCACCGGGCAACGGAAACGAAACAATCGACAGTATTTTCCAATCGTCGCATGTGTTCGTCTCTGCTTGCTGGTTTTGCGTGAAAGAGTGCCGTTGTGAATGCTGATAGCGTTCGGGTATTTGAGGATTTATCAATCCAAATTTCTCTACAATTGTAAAACTGCCGTTGCTTTCGCACTTCGCCAGGTAGGAATTCACGCTCGCATGATGGGTTACAGGGTCCATTATTACCTCACCCTGCGGCGCGGACACCTTGACCATCTCCAAAGCTTCAACCAGTTTTTCCGCCTCCAGAGAGCCGGCCATGTTTCCGGCTTTCGCCAAGGCATGAACGCATACGTAAGCGCCTTCTCCAAAATTCGTAGTTACGCCATTACCTAACGGCCAGATGCCACTTACACCGTCCACCCTGGCCAGCCGCTGCAAATATTCTTGATTGGCTTTACTTTGGATATTGAGAAAATAAGTGTTACTGGAATAAAGTCCCTCCCGCACATCAGGCGCAAGATTCGAGACCATCGCTTCGTCATAGTGACCCATGACCACGGCCATGCGTTGCTTTAAACCAGCGGCGGTGAATTGATTCAGCAGGTTGATCTGGTCCGCGCCGGCAGCGTAGGGTACAAACACATCGGCACCGGATAGTGCGATCTTTTGCATTAATTCAGCGTAATCCTTACTGCCAATTGGAAAATATTCTTCCCCCACGACTTCGCCGTGGTGTGCCAGCAAACAGCGTTTCGCAGCGTCAATAGAGCCGCGCGGCCATTCGTAGTTATTGCCGGCAAAAAACATTTTCGGCCCGAAATGGCTGACCATATAGGGAATCATTTTGTCAATCTGTTGATTAGGCAGCGCTGAAAAATTGAAGAAATAGCGATTAAATATGCTACCTTCATAAAACGAAAAGTTGAGATATGGCACCCTTCGTGGAAGCGAAACATGATCCGCCACGACTATGCGTGAATTTGACAGCAAATTACCTATTAGCGCGACGCAGCCATATTCAACGATGAGCCGCTCCGCTGCTGGCACGGCTAATTCTGGCATACTGCCATCATCTTCTATAATGAGCTCCAGCGGACGGCCCAATACACCACCGTTCTCATTTACCTCATCACACGCTATTTTTGCGGCTCGCGTAATTTCCGATCCATACAATGCAACAAGCCCGGTCAACGGTGGCATCACGCCAAGACGTACCGATGCCTTTGAATGTATGCGGCGCTTGTACATAAGTTAGGTGACGAATCTAGAGGTATCTCTGATTTGTCGGCTTAATTTCCCGCTTTCTTAAGATAGTAACGTCAGCCCTATTGTTAATAATTATTGCAAATAATGGCGCATATCACCTATGGCGATTGCCTTGTGCCAGAATAATAATGGGTTTACCCTTAGCGACGCCCAGCGCCCGCTACCTGGCGATTCTGAGCTGAGTGCAATGCGCTCCTGGTTGTTGTTAACGCCATTACATTGTTTTGATATGCCGCCACCGCCCTGCGACATTCGGTCAAAAATTCCAGCAATTCCCTTGGCTTATCCATTGTAAAACCGAATTTCGCAAGGCTCGGCACCTGGCCGATATCACGTGGTAATTGTTCCAGGTTGACCGGAAAGGTATCCTGGTTCGGATGCTTCCCAAGAAAACTTAACACTCTACCCAAGGTAATTGCGTCCTGGTAGTCAATAGCGCTTGTATTCACCCGGCTCCAATCCTCAGCTGCATCTACTGATAAAATATATTCCGTGGGAAAATTCCATTTCTTCATGATGATTTTACCCACTTCTTTATGCAACCTCAGTACAGTCTTTGGCAATTCGTGATCACTGATGGTATTGAGCCTTTGGTGGGCATATAAATAGACCATGTACATTCCGATATTGTGGAACAAACCTAGATTCAGCACTGTGTCAGGATGCAAACTACCTGATCGTTGCGCCAGACGGCTGCCAATTACCCCTATTTCCAGACTTTGGCGCCATACCTTGTACAGGTTCTTATGCAGATTTTTTTCATATGACTTGTATTGCGCCTTGGCTGCACGATGCACTATCACGCCCAGCTCATCTCTGATGCTAATTTTCTCAAGCGCCGAACCGATGGTAATGACCTTGCCGGCACTGGCAAATATCGGGCTGTTTGCCAGACGCATGACATACGCCGACATTGAAGGCTCCATTATTAAGAGCGGTAAAATCGTATCGAAAGACGCGTCACTCTCAACCCGCACCTGAATTTCTTCGGCCAGATTCGCCAGCTTTGGCAAACTTAACGTATCTTCAATGAGATCTTGATAAATTTCAGTGAAAATTTCTTCTGAAAAGCAGCTTTCATCAATGAAGTGCTCTTCGGCGCTGTAAGTCGATGCACTAACGCGCGACAATACGCTTTCGATAATATTATGATCCACCAGAAAATAGCTTACATCCGACATGCAGGTGACATCGTAATTGTGAGGCACCAGATGGGAAATGGGATCCCTGCGCACAAGATCGCGCGTGTCGATTATTGTTTCTTTCCCGTCTCTGGCTTTCACCATCACCTTCCCCTGCAGCAGATACAGTGACTTGGAAGCGTGTTCTCCGACCTTAATCAGTTGCTCGCCTTTTCTCGCTTTATCCACGACTGTGCGCCCCGCCAGCAAAAACAATTCATCTCCACTGAGCCGGTTAAATGGACTGAAGTTAGCCAACATTTTATGACTGATGCATTTTGTTTCCATAATGTAAACTCCCACCAAAGTGTGACTGCAGCTATATTAGCGCTTCTTTTCCTTGGATCACGAGTTAATAATTATAAAATGAGCACCAGCCTGTAACACATTATGGCAAGCGTTTTTACCAATAGATATATTATCCAATACCACAAAGACGCCAGTCGTCGACACCATGAAAGCCGCTCGACATATCGGCGCCTCACAAGCAACCGCTGGTATTCCAGGTCACACGCAGAAAATCAGCTATGAAGTTGTCGTGCATGGCGCCGAGACCACGTGCCCGCAAGTTTCCGAACCGCAACGCCAGCCATGTAATGACCTGGAGTTCGACTCATGCCTGAGCAGCCGCACCAATCGCACGTCAGAAGATAATTCCCAGATATGGGAGTCGTTACAAATTAATACCAATTACCGTGTTCGGCTAAAACCGATGTTCACAATTCTTGAGACATGCTTGACATTGCTTTACCCACCGGCCGCTGGCAATGGCTTTATAAAGCGTAGAATTTTCGTGATCCGCCAGCAGTGGATATTATTGACGATGTAGCCCCTCTCCGGCGTCAATATCACACCACCCGAGCCCCGCCTTGAACAAAGGCGGGGGTTTATTGCCGGCTAATTTCGGAGATTGTCTTGTCGATTGCGCAATGCGCGATGCGCGATCACAAATCGTTGTGAAGCGCAGCATGCCGGCATGCCAGGAACTTGCCTGAAACGGGCCGGCTGCTCAGGAAGCCACTCGTTGTGCCGCCGCCATCGCCTGGCCTGCATTGATTGGCGCTTTCATGGCCGACAACACCGTGTCCAGAGCGCCCAGACAATACATGACATTCTTGATGTTGCTGGCGTAGCCCATCAGCCCGATGCGCCACACCTTTCCTGCCAGACTCCCCAGACCGGCGCCGATTTCGAGACTGAAGTCCTGCAGCAACCGCTGGCGTACCGCCGCTTCGTCGACACCCGTCGGCACCGTAACCGCATTCAGTTGCGGTAATCGATAGCTCTCATGCACGATAAAGCTGAGACCCATGGCCTCGAGGCCCGCCCTTAACGCCAGATGATTGCGTTGGTGCCGCGCCCAGGAATTTTCCAGGCCTTCTTCCTTCAATATCACCAATGCTTCGTGTAGCCCGTACAAAGGATTCACCGGCGCGGTATGGTGATAGCTGCGCTTTTGGCTACCACCCCAGTAGGCCATGACCAGATTCAGATCCAGAAACCAGCTTTGCACCTTCGTGTTACGGCTCTTGATACGGGCCGCCGCACGCTCGCTGAAGGTGACCGGTGACAAACCCGGAGTACAGGACAAACACTTCTGGGAACCGGAATACACCGCGTCCATGCCCCATTCGTCTGTGCGCACCGGCGTGCCGCCCAGGGAGGTCACGGTATCGACAATGGTGAGACAATCATACTGGTGCGCCAGTTGGCACAACGTCTTGGCATCTGATTGCGCGCCGGTGGAGGTCTCCGCGTGCACAAATGCCACAAGACCGGCATCGGGATGGGACTTGAGCGCATCCTCCAGCTTCTGGGGATCCACCGCAGTACCCCAGGTATCTTCGACCATGATCGCGGTGGCACCACAACGTTCGACGTTTTCTTTCATACGACCGCCGAATACTCCGTTCTGGCAGACGATCACTTTGTCTCCCGGTTGCACCAGATTCACAAAACACGTTTCCATACCCGCGGAACCGGGGGCGGAGACCGGAATGGTAAGTTCATTATTGGTCCCAAAGGCATACTGCAAAAGTGCTTTGAGCTCATCCATCATATCGACGAAACGCGGATCGAGATGCCCGATGGTGGGGCGCGCCATGGCGGCCAATATGCGAGGATGCACATCGGAGGGGCCGGGGCCCATCAGGGTCCGGATTGGCGGTACGAAACTGGTGATGTTGGTGATATCCATTTAATCCTCACGTGTAAGGCCGATGCTTCAAGCCAGAAGTATAGTGAGCTCAGCGTGCGCAAGCAATGTGTAGCAGAATACTGGGATTTTATCCACGGCGTGGTGGTGTGGAGTTATGTCAATTACGATCGGCAAGCAGGACCGGTCTTGCCGCCGCCCCGACATCCCCGTCTCATGGACCGCGCCGTTCACCATGGGGGTTTGAAATACTTGATCCGCATTTGTTCTGGCCGCGGGCGTGCGCAGCGGCTCAGGCTTTCAAGGGAAAGTGACAACGTACCTGATGACCTTCCGCCACGCCTTTCAACTGCGGGGCGGTTGCGGGGTCGGTACAGGCACTGGGTTTACCTTTAGCCACAAAAATCGGGCACCGCGACGCAAAACGGCAGCCCGCTGCGGGGCGTTCGAAGTCATACACGCCCCAATTGCCCGCCACCACCGGCGCAGTGGTTTCCAACGTGCGCTTATTGACCAGGGACGACCACAATATCCGGGTGTAGGGATGGCGGGGGGCGCGCGCGATTTGCTGAGTAACGCCCATTTCAACGATCTGCCCCAGGTACATGACCGCCACCTTGTGACTGATCAATTCCACCAACTGCAGGTCGTGGGAAATGAACAAATAGGACAGTCCCAGGCGATTTTGCAACGCACGCATCAAATTGATGACCTGTGCCTGAATGGACACATCCAGGGCGCTGGTGGGTTCGTCGGCAATAATTAACTTGGGCTCCACCGCCAAGGTGCGCGCGATGCCGACACGACGTTTTTCGCCTCCGGAAAGCTCCGCAGGAAACTGAACCAGCTTATTCTGTTTCAAATTCACCAGGTCCAGCAATTCACCGACGCGCACCTTTACCGCCGCGCTGCTGAGTTGAGGACTATGGACTTTAACCGCTTCCTGGAGCACATCGCGGATGCGCATTTTGGGATTCAAGGCGGCGTCGAGATCCTGAAAAATCATTTGCATATGACGGCGATAGGGTCGGAACTGACGTCGCTCCAGATGCGTAATATCCTCGCCATTGAACAGAATCTGCCCGGCGGTCGCCGGCAACAGCTTAAGTATCGTCTTACCCGCGGTGGTCTTGCCACAACCGGACTCTCCGACCAGACCCAGGGTTTCCCCCGCCCTCAAATAGAAACTGATGTCGTCCACCGCGGGAATGATTTCCGTATCGGCGCGTGGCGCAAGCAACCGCTTGCGTTGCCGAAAATGCTTCACCAGGTTTTTGACTTCAAGTATGGTATCCGTCACGACTAGCCATCCTCCTGACGCAACCAGCAACGTACCTGGTGCCCGGGAGCCACCACCGTCAATTCCGGCTCCATGCGTCGACACCGGTCCCGCACCCGGTCATTGATGGCATGGCAACGGCTCAAAAACCGGCAACCGGCCGGGATATTGATGTTGTCGCATACTTCACCCTTGATCGCCGGCAAGTAGCCCTGGGCATTGGCGTTGGCGCGCCGCGGCGTAGACGCCAGCAACGCGTGCGTATAAGGGTGCCGCTGTTCGTTGCGTTCATCCAGCACCAGAGCCGCCGGACCGGTCTCCATGACCCGGCCGCCATACATCACCGCCACATCATCGGACAAGCGTTTGATGACGCTGATATCATGGCTGATCAAAATAGTGGTGATACCCAGGTCCTGGCGCAGCTCCAGCAGCAAATCGACAATTTTCGATTGGATGGTCGCGTCCAGACCGGTAGTGGGCTCGTCGGCGATCAACAACGAAGGTTGCGCCGCCAGCGCCATGGCAATCATGGCGCGCTGGCACATGCCACCGGACAGGCCGTGAGGATGGTTATCGAAACGCAGGCGCGGTGAATCCATCTGCACCCGGTCCAGCCAGTTGAGCGCCATCTGGCGTGCCGCCACCTTATCCTTGATGTCAGTATGCAACTGAATCGCTTCCATGATCTGAGCGCCGATGGTCTGATAAGGGTGCATCGCCGCTTTGGGATTCTGAAATATCATGGCGATATTGTTGCCGCGGTACGGTTTCAGATTTTGCCGCACCCGGGTCATCCACTGGGGTTGTTGTTTGTGAACCGCCATAATGCGGCCATCGGTAATTTCCAGGTACACATAGTCCGGCAAGCCACCGAGCAGATTCACCGGTTTATCCCCATCCTGGAAAATCACGGAACCGGTGATCACACCCGGCGCGCTGGTAACCAGCCCGATACTTGACAGCATGGTGATGCTTTTGCCACTGCCGCTTTCACCCACGATGCCAAGGGTGCTGCCTTTGAAAACCGCAAGATCAACACCGTCGACGGCCCGCACAAAAGCCTGTTTTGCCTGTGAGTAAAAATAGGTCCGTAAGTCACGTATCTGCAATAACAGCGGTCCGGAGCTGGCACTCATTGTTGGCGTTCCAGAATGTCATTGAGTCCGTCGCCCAGCAGATGAAACCCCAGCACGGTAAACAAGATGGCCAGCGCCGGCGCCGTGGAGGGCCAGAAATTACCCTGCAGTAAATAATTGGCGCCCGCTTGTACCATATTGCCCCAAGACGGAATCGGTTCCTGCACGCCAAAACCGAGGTAACTGAGACTGGTTTCTATAAGTATGGCTTCCGCCATGCCGAGCGTGGCCTGAATCAACAACAATGCCCGGCAGTTATACCAGAGTATGTGCTTGATGATGATTACCCGGGCGGGAATCCCCAGGGCGATGGCCGATTCGATAAAATTTTTCTGCCGTAAAAACAGGACTTTCCCCTTGACCAGGGATGCGACCAGGGGCGCGGCAGTGACACCAACCACGGCCATGATGTAGTAGATATCGGGTTTGAACGCGGCAATGACCAGCAACACCAGAATCAAACGCGGAAACGAGTCGATCAAATTATTGCAGTACACGACCACGGTATCTACTCTTCCGCCCCGATAGCCGGCGCTGACGCCGAGCACGGCACCCAACACCAACGCGATAGCGATTGCCATCAAGCCGGGAAGAAAATAAGCCTGGGTACCCAATATCAACCGGGTCAACAAATCGCGACCCATAAAATCGGTGCCCAGAAGATAACCGCCGGTGAAGGGACCCGCCATCAAGCTGTCGAAATTCATGTCGTCAGGATCATGCGGCAGCCAGTGCAAGGCACCAAGCCCATAGGAAACCAGTACTGCCAACACCACAGCCAGCCCATAGATGACATAAATCTTGTTTTTTCGGCCGGCGGTACGCCACCACGACAATTGATTGGATTCGCTGATCTCTACCTGAAATTGCCGAAACAGCATTTCGATTCCTTTGCTAATGTTCCTGAGAAGCCCGGGGATTGACTGAAATATAGACAAACCTGTGCAACAAACTGCCCATGCGCACCATCGCCGCCGCCACCACGGCCACCGCGAGAATGACCGGGTAATCCCGATCCAATGCCGCTTGCCAGGCAAGGCGTCCCAGACCCGGCCAGTTGAATACTTGTTCGACAATGATCGCGCCGCCCAACAAATGAGGCAATTTGGCGGCCACCATCTCCGTTATCGGCAACAGCAGGCCTTCGGCGAACGCATGTCGCCACACAGGCGCTCCCTTTGCGCGTGCCGTGCGCACGTATTCCTCGTCCATGACACGCTGCAACTCCATGCGCAGGTGCCGCAAGATTTCCCCCACCGCACCATTACCAATGCCCAGCAACAGCACCGGCAACACCAGATGCAGCCAGTTCAGGGATTCCCCGCTGCCGGAGCTGGTGGACACGGGGAAAATCCCCAACTGACGGGTAAAATAGTAGATCAAAATATAACCAAGCCAGAACAATGGCAGCGCGGAAACTATATAGGTAAGTATGGTCATCAACCAGGTGGCCAAACTGTGTTCCCGGGAGACGCTATAGATGGCGATCGGTACCGCGAACCCCAGGGTCACGAGCATGGCGCCGACAATCAGGTACAGGGTATTAAGCCCCGTCGATACCAATTCCTGGGCCACGGGCACCCCGCTGCGCAGTGAATTGCCAAAATCCCCCTGTAGCATATGGCCCAACCAGGAGAAATACTGTCCATACCAGGTTGAAGGCAGTCCCAATGACTCCAATAATGCCTGTCGTTCTGATTCCGAGACCAGTTGGCCGCCCAGCAACACGGCGAACGGATCACCTGGCGCCAGATACAATATGGCAAACACGACCATACTGATACCTAGCAACAATAGCGCAGTAAGGAGCAATTCCCGGGAAATCACCAGAATGACGGGTTTATATTTATCGAATTGCGCCAACGCCCCATCCTTCTCAGAATAACAACCGGTGCACCCGGCAGGTGCACCGGTTTTGCCCGGTTAGGTTATCATTGTTTGCCCTCTGGAATATACCAGCTATCGGCGAAAGTGAAAAACTTGTAGGGGTGTATATTGACGTGCCGGATCTTTTTGTTGTAACCGGCGTAGTTTGTCAAGGTCCAGAGGAATGTATAAGGGCTTTCCTCAGACAGCATGGCATGCAATTTCCGGTAGATAGTACGTTTCTTCTCATGATCAAGACTCAGTTTGGCTTCCGCAATCAGACCATCGATTTCCGGATTCGAGTAGGCGCCGAAGTTGTTCTTCCACGGGCCAATTTCCGCGGAATGAAACAGAGATGAAATATCTGCGGAGTCATCGAACACCCAGGAAGCGAACATGATGTCGAATTCATGATTTTGAAATACCGCTTCCTTCCAGGCTTGCCACTCCATGAATTCAACATTGACTTCCGCACCGACTTTCTTCAGATAGTTCTTGAACGCTAAAACCACACGCTTAGTGGCCTCGCTTTCCTTGGCAATCGGTACCTTGAGAGAGAGACTTAACCGTTTGCCGTCCTTGACCATAATGCCATCATCTCCCTGACTGAATCCGGCTTCCTGTAATAACGCCCGTGCTCTATCAGTATCATAAGGGTCGGGCCTCACGTCCAAATTGTAAGCCCAACTACCTGGGGCGAACGGTCCCGAGATTACCGTGCCACGCGAATTAAAAAAGGAATCAAGCATTTCTTCGCGGTTGATCGCCAGGGTAAATGCCTTACGCACGCGCTTGTCGACCAGCAGAGGGTTACGCGTGTTATAGCCGAAAAAAGCATAGGACAAGGCGTTATAGGGTTGCAGTACATAGCGTTTGTCGCCTTGCAGTTCCGGGATATCACGTGGATTTACCAATACCGTCATATCGATGGAGTTGAACATCAATGCCTGATTCATGATGTTCTGGTCGGCAAACGGCTTGGCCACGAATTTGTCGATGTGCGGACGACCCATGAAATAACTCTGATTGGCCTCCATTACCACTTCGCCATTGGCAGTTGTTTCCACCAAGCGGTAGGGACCGGTACCGACAGGGTTGCGCACGAACGGATCATCACGGCGCAGATACAGGCTGTTTTGCGGACCAAATTCGGGAATTATCTTGAAAGTGAATTTCGCCAACGCGTTGAGTATCGGGCGCTTGAGGATGAACTGCACGGTATGTTCATCGATCTTCTTTGCTTCCTGAATGAATTCATAGCGCACTTTTAGAGATGTCACGGTCTTCGGATGCATCATGATGTTGTAAGTAAACACCACATCATTTGCGGTAAACGGTTTGGCTTCCTCGCCGGGACGGGGATGCCACTTCACATCCGGTCGCAAATAAAACGTGTAGACACTGCCATCCGGTGACACATCCCATTTTTGCGCCAACTCCGGCACGATTTCCTGCTTGGCATTGATTCCCACCAAGCCATTGAACAGAAGCTCCGAAATGCGCAGCGCGATCATATCGTTGCTGGTTATAGGATCTATGGTCGCCGGGCGACCGTATTCACCGTAGTTCAGCATGCCGCCGACCGGACGACCATCATTGCTGGACGTCGCATGCGCGCTCGTAATCAGTCCCATGCACACAGGAATCAGAAACAGTATCGTTATTTTAATCAGCCTCATGTCGCAGCCCTCATCTTCGTCAAGTCTCAGTATCAGAATATTTTCACGTCACCGGCGCTTTTGAATTCCATGGCATACACACCCTGGACCGCTTCCTGTATTTGACGCACCGCAGGGTATTCCTTGCCCAATTCGAAGTATATCTCCAAATTTTCGGAGAAACTTTTTTCGTCCAGGTAAAGCTGCGCCAGACGCACCAGCATAAGCGGATCATTGCTTTCCATCTTGTTTTTCATGCTCTTGTCGCGCCCCGTTTCCAGATAGCTCAGCGCCATGGCATTCTTGCCTTGCCGTAAATAATAAAATCCCAGCGCGGAATGCAGCAGGCGATAGCGCTCACTCTGGCTGCGCTCCGCTTCCGCTTTGGCGGCCACCATGGCTTGAGTGCAATCAAGTTTCAAATCCGTACAGATCGTTACCAGTTCCGCCATCAGTTCCGGCTTGCCGTTGAATTTATGCGCAAGCTCGCTAATCAATTTCGTATGGAGCGAGCTTTTATCAATGGATTGTTTAAGCGCTACTTCCATGATTTCGGCCCGATTATCGAAAGCCGTCGCCAGCGCACCGCCACTTCTTGCCGATGCTACCGCCGCCACGGCCTTATCGTGTTCTTCGAAATTCAGATATGCCGCCGCCAAATAATATTGAGCCACATTGCGAAAAGCATTGGATTGCTGCGCCGCCTGTAGATAGTGCAGGCTCGCCAGATAATAGATGCGAGCGATACGATTCGGTAAGGCGATACTGTAGAAATTTAGCGTCTTGTCGCCGCCGATTTGCTCCACATATACGGGCGCGCTGACGGTTTCATCCCGAATTAACTCCAGGCCCTTGTCATAAGCATTCGCGGCGCCATAGATCAGCAGCGCGTTCTCCAGCACCAACGGCGACATGACCGCATCTTTACCGACCGCCAGCACCGCAGTTTGGATCAGCTCCATAGGCTTGAACTCGACCAATCCTGCGCGCTGATACGCCCCTGCCAGTACCGCTCTGACCTCCGGATCAGCACTGTCGATACGTTGCCACAATTTTCTGGCTTGCGTCGTATGTCCCGCCAGATGGTAGGCCAGACCCAGGTTGACGCGTGCCACTTCCTGATATTTTCCCGAAAGATTCTTGTTACTCAGAAATTTTTTCAATGTCGCTATCGCCGGCTTTGCCTGGCCCGTTTCCAGCAGCGCCAGTCCCGAGAATAAATCCACGTAACGGCTGCGTTGCGCGCCGGTTTCCGCGGCGAGTTTTTGCCAGTACCGGGGGACCACCTCAGCACTGGCGGCAGCCAGTTCCCGATGCAACATGGCATCCTTATAAAACACCGTCCCCATCAACAGCTGTGTCTGTTCATCTTCTACCGGTGCCATACCCGATGTCAGTAATTTTATCGCGCTCTGGTAGCGATTAATCATGATGAGCTGCGCCGCCTTGGGATCTACCTCCGCCGAAGCGACTTGCAACTGCAGCAAAAGACTGACGAATATCGCCATCACCGACCATCTGCGGGTAGTTGTTAGCCCTCTATTCACAATTTCACTCCCGCCAATTCCGCCAGAAAAATGTGATCCCATTGATCCACTTGCGCCCGAAACGCCAGCACGCCATGCACCGAAATATTGAGATCGTGATTGATGGTGGTCCCGGTGAATAATTTCCTGCTTTTGTGGGTAGAGATATCGGCGATATAAATCGGATTATAGTCATGCTTTTCGTTCTTCACGTATGCGATATGCTGCGAATCCGGCATCCAGGCTGGACCGCTGGCTACATCCGGCACCACATCCTCCACCACCACCTGCCGTATCAAATCTTGTTTCGAGTTGTTGGCGCCAGCAACTGCATCAAGCACCATGATTGACCAGCTCCCGGTGTCACCACGTGAATTGTAATTGCTATAAAATGCCACTTTGGTGCCATCCGGCGACCAGGTGGGACTGATATCATCATAACTCCAATCGATCAATGAGGTAACGGTATGCGCGCCATCGTCCATGCCGCTGATCATCAAGATGTCATGATTGGAATTGCTGCCATACATGACGCTGATCCGCTTGCCCTCCGGTGACCAGCGCGGATACAGGTAAGTTTCCAGTCCAGTGGTAACCGGCTTGAGTTCACGGGTTGCCAGATTCATCGTATATACCAAGGCATTACCACTGCGTCCTGAAACGAACACCACTTCGTTGCCGATCGGAGACCAATGGGGCTGCCCGTCTTTCTGAGAACTGTCCGTCAGGCGCGCCGTAGCGTCATCATTGACGCCATCGACATACAGGTCATAGTTCCCCTCGCCCGCGTTACTCATGAACACAAACCGGTCGCCCTGTGGCGACCATGCGAGGTTGGCATTAAAGCTTTCCGAGGCCTGCGCCAGTTCCGGCAACAGTAATGCCAGACCGATATCCGTCTTGGTCGATGCCGACTTGTAGTATATTTTCTTGATAACCGTACCATCAGGACGACTGATCATGATTTCCTGCTTGCCATTTACCGAGCGTTCAAAGCTCAGCAAGCTGCCGTCCGGCGACCATACAGGGCGCGCATCGTTCTTACCCGGCACGATGACACTCAATAAGGAACGCACCGGTACCGGCACCACATCCTCATCGACAAGCGCTGGCGGACCCACGGCAACCGGTTCGTCACCGGGCACATCATCAGCTCTGGTGCTCACCGATGCCTTGTCGACACTGGCGCTCCCGGTGTTATGGATTCCATCCACATCCGCTGTCGGCAGACTCGGCGACACTGGCGCGGAATAGCCGGGAAAAACATTTGCCGGATTCACCTGTGGCTTCACCGGAGCGGAATTTATCACCGGGACCTGTGGCGCCGGCGGCAATTCCGCCGCCGGTACGGAGCATAACAGGAGCGTAGCGGTGGTCGCGGCAACCCATTTCATGAGCAAGTGATATCCATGCGATATTCCGCCGCGTAATCAGGCATGATCCTTTATCTGATCCCACAGCAGACGCGCCGCTTCCTTGATGCGCATGAACTCCTCGCGTCCTTCCAGTTTCGTGGGAAAAAAATCGAAATACTGCTGCCAGGCAAGCTCCGCATTGTTTTTAACCGCTTCGTTCTTAGTTAACATATACAGGTTGTGATAGGACACCGCCAGATAGTAATAAGTGTCATGGATGATTTCATCATAATTTTCGTTGGGGAAAAATCTGGCATTTTCCCTCGCTTTACCCAACACACTGACGGCTTTGGCGAAGTAACGCGCCGCCCCATCCTGATCCGTTTCCTGCAGCTTCTCGCCCTTGGCAAAATACGCATGACCGAGATTGGTATAGACTACCGCATACTGTTTCAAGATAAGCTGCTTGACTTCCGGTACTTCGATGACCGCCTCAAATTCTCCAATGGCCGCGTCATAATCACCTTTTTCATCCATATACATACGCGCCAGCCGATGATGCGCTTCCGCAAAATCGGGATGTTCCTTGGTTGCACTTCGGTACGCATTGATCGCCGCATCCACATCGCTGCTTTCATAGGCCCGACTGCCGATTTTCAGATAATCCTTGAACAACACGACCTTGTTGCTGCCGGTAAAATCTTCTTCGTGTTTGTTGAATTCTATGACCTCCTCCCAATCGCGATAGTCGCCACCTTTTGACAATCGCACGGTATGGAATCCCAGCGGTACCGGATATTCAGCGGGCAAGGGCGTATTACCTATGCCCTGCTCATCCACATATACTTTCGCCCCGTTGGGATCCGATGCCATTTTCAAATTGGAATTAAATGAATCCATGGCAAACTCAAACAACTGCCCCTTCTTTTCGGTCTCGATAGTCTTAGCCACCTGTTTGAACCCGTGCCGATACAACACCACATCCACATCCTTGCCGATACGCGCGGGAATATCGATCTTGCCCCCCATATCCGAGACGCCAATCCATTTCTTATCGACATAGACATTCACGCCCGATAACGGCACGCGGCTGCCGTCAACCCCACCTTTGACGGACAAACTGACGTAATTCGATGTTTTCTGCTGGGCGCTGTCCAAACGCACCACTTTGTCACCGACCTGAGGCTTCTTGTCCTTTGCCAGGCCCTCTTCAACCATCACGGTATGTTTCGCCTTGCGACTATCCACCTTCAGGGTTCCAATATCGCTTTCCCCGGTAATGCGTCCGGAAGCGTCCTTGTCCAGAGCGAGCACGCTGAACACGTCGTCACCGGCAACGGGATACATTTTCTTGCCGATATTGATACTGTATTCATTGCCGGAAATCGCAGTAATCATCGCTTCAAAAGGGTAGCGTTCAACAATGTTCTCCACGATGTCATTGATCGCACGACCGATGCGCCAATTACTGTCGCCGCTGGCTTGCGCCACGTGACTCATAATTAGCTTGCCATCACTGCGAAACATGTTCACCTCAATAAAGAAACCACCGCTGTCGTCCTTGCTGACACTGCCCAGCACCAATACGTCCATATGGGACGCCAACGACTTTTGCTGCCAACCTTTATGTTTTAATTTGTCGATATTGGTTTTTGCGTTGGCGATGAGTTTTCTCAGCTCCTCGTTTTTAATGATGTCGAAAGCAGCCGTTTCCTCTCTCAGCGTGTCCGCAAACTTGTTCTCGATACGGGCTATGACTTCTTTGATGTCGACATTAGCGGTATTGCTTACGAATTCATATATCCCCATACGCACGGGCGTAGCCTGCTCCGGGAAGAAGAAACGGGTAATAGCCGATTTTCCGGCCAGATGCACCTGACCCTGCCAGCTGGACGGTACGTGATCGCTCACTTTAATCATTAATTTCGCATCCTTCCCATGCGCGCCTTTATGGCGGTAGACGAAATTACCGCCGTCATCGGTGGCGCCGATCTCAGTGCCATCCAACCAGACCGAGGCGCCGGCAATGGGAATATTGCGGCCATTCTCATCTCTTACCGTTTTCACATGAATGATCGCACGTTCAAATAAGTCCACGGCGATGCGCGTCCCGGAAACTCCCTCAATCTTTAATTTGTCCGCCACATAGTCATCCTTAGAGACAGTAACAGTCATGCCACCGTCAGGCCAGGAATCAAACGCATACTCGAACTCACCTACCGCATCGGTCTTACCCAGATCCTTTTTGTTCAGCCGAATGCTGGCATCCGGTAACGGATTGCCTCCGCTGGTGACTACCACGGTGACAAATCCCAGCAACTTCGCATCCAACGCCACGCTCACCGCGTCGGACTTTTCGTCCATGGCGACGGAGTATTCTCCTTCCCAGGGCTTGGCCTTCATGTCCGGTGTATCCAGAACGACTTTCACCCGGCCTTTGTGACCGCGCAGTCTCGCAAGACCGGCCTGTAATCTTCCGTTCTCATCGGTAACACCTACCGACTCACCGTCGACGCTGACCTTGGCGCCGGCCAGAGGTTTGTCGAACAAGGTGGCGCTTATCTCTAGAGTTATGTTCACTGGCTTTTCCGCGCACGATACAATGGCCAGCAATGCCAGCAGTATCGGCAGCAAGCGTCTCATGGTGTTCATGTGCCCTCCCTCATGATGCACGGTAAATCTTTCAAGCAGTATCTTGGGTAAGAAATTGATTTGTCCTGTTACATCGTCGGTGGTTGGATATTGACTTCGCCAGGATTGACAATTTTATCTTCATCGGATGATGAACTACGGTAGGTACGACTTTGCTTCTTTGGAATCTGTTTGAGTTCAAGCAAGACTTCTTTGGTACCGCCACCGACTTCGACCGTAGCAGTGGTGGTCAAATAGCCGCTCTTGCCGGCTTCGACCTTATAGGTACCTTCTTTCAGTTTGCTGCCCTCAGTGGTGAATTTACCGTCTTTTCCGGTTTTCACCGAATATGATGCTTCCTCCAGCGGCGCGCTGGTGTTGATCATATTGACGACAATGCCTTCGACATTACCGCTCTCCACTGGTTGACTGTTCATATCCACCAGACGCACCGCGCCCGCGATATTCGCCGCGCAACCACTCAGGATCAACATTGCGAAAACTGATAACCAGAGCACAACAGTTGGGCTTCGCGTATTTCTCATCAGGATTTCCCCAGTCAGAAAATAATCATTACCGACCCCCGGGAATCGCATCCTGGGAGTATCAATTTCCTGTAATCAATGCCCTGAGGTTATCGGCTTGCCCTACCGACCCTTTAGCAGGGCAAGTTGGGCAGGAAGCTATTCTGTGACCGTGATTCAATTACTCAACGTTTGAGCACGCGGTCGTCCATGCTGCCTGCGTGACCTTCGTTTATTTGGACAGTATCCATCCCCTGATGTAATTTCCCGCCAAGACCCGACAACCGCAAAGTGATCTGTAACGCAATAACCCGCCGTCTTGCACTGCTTTATCGCTTGCTCTTGGCACCACCTTTTCGAGTGCGGTATTGCTGTATATGGACAAGAACCCGACAGGAAATGCCACGAATGGCAAGGGATTATCCTCCCGGTCCTTCTGGCGCGGACACATCTGTCAGATTTCAGTACTGGAAAATGCCAACAAGCGGCGCACTAGCTCATGGGTATCATCCTTGCTGTCGCCATCTGAACTGGCCGTCCAGGACATATCACCGTTCAAGGTATAGGAATCGACATATTGATGCGGGGGCTGAGTACCCCACTCCGCGGGAGCGAGCAACGAAAAATAGGGACTGGCATCGGCCCTGCGGTATAAGTGGTAAAGTTTGCCTGGTTTTTTCTCGAAACTGCAAGGTATCTGGTGTAGTTCCTGATCCCGGGCGGCGGCATTCAATACCGCCCGCGCCTCGTCTTGAAGTACCCTGATCTGGTCGACGAGTACCTGTAATTTTGCACTGACTCGGACATTGATCACTTTATCCGCTTGAGTGATTTCCCGGGCGAGATCGATCAGACCGATTTGCGGTGCCAGACGACTCAGCGGATAGGGTGCCGCATGCTCCGCACCGCCATGCACATCACCCTTGTATTTATCTGATTTACCGTTATTATCCATTGCTGTTTTCCTGCGTTATCAAATAATTACAAGCAAGTGTCAGGATACCGGGATTCCTGTTTAAATGATTACGCCGCAGCGCCGATAAGGAATATGCCGCCGGACGCCAGTTAGTCCACAATCATTCATGGAATCGCTGTCTTTTTAGAACTATAAACCCGAATAATGCTGAATCCAACGTGGCTAACAGGATAACATTGCGCCCTTACCTGATCCTGGCATTTTTGCTGACGTTCCTGAGCGCGAGTTACACGCTCTCCTGGCAAACCCTGGAAACCACCACCTATCAGCTGATGGCGCCATTATTGCCGGAGCGGGTGGTCGACCGATCCCCGGTGATAACCATCGTTTACGATGACGACTCCTACAGCCACTACGGTAACGAACTGTTTTCCAATCAACTGCTGGCGCAACTATTGATAAAACTGCGACGTGACGGAGCGCGCACCATTGCTCTCGCGATGCCGCTGAATTACGTCCAGACCCTTACTGACATCACCGCATTCAGGTCCGCGGTTGGGGAGTTTCCCCAAAAATTACAGCCGGAACTGCAACGTTGGGTCAATAAAATGGATCCCGATCAAGCATTGAAAAATGCCATCGAGAAAGCTGGCAATGTCATTCTGTTTGCGCCCCTGACTCTTGAAACTGAGGTGCCAGACAAAACCATTTTGCCCAGCTTCTACTATCTGGAAAATCCGGCATATGCCCCAGGTATTATGTCCGTGGCCAACAACCTGCTTTTTAACACCATGGACGCTAAACCGCGTACCGCAGCGTTACCGAACAGTTTGTTCCTGGCGGCAAGCAAGGCATTGGGATTCGACAATCGCGCGTTTATCCACACCGGCACTCAACTTCTGTATGCCGATGGCAACAAACTGTTACCGGGTTTCGCGCTCAATGCACTGGCACAGTTCAAAGGTATTGCGCTGCCGGAGGTAGCCCTGTCGGGACTCAACACCATAACCGTTGGCAAGGCGGTGCTGCACACCGGGCCGGAATATTTATATATCCCTTATCCCCGGTTAAAAGTCCAATCCGAGCAACCCAGCCAATGGTCTTTGGCGCATTATCTGAACGGTGTAAAAACGGCATCCGTGATCAAGGACAAGCTGGTGATAATCGCAGTGGACGGCAACGCGCAGTTTACTCGATCGCTTCCCCACTGGAACATGGCATTGGACGCCGTGCCGCTTACCGATGTCTTGTTGAGTCTAACCAGCGACCTGCAGATTCAAATGCCGAGCTGGTTCTATCTGGCGCAACGTTTGCTGTTGGTGTTATGCGCGGCCGTGCTCTATATTCTGGTGACGCGCTGCAGCATGCGCTTGATGCTGTTGCTGCAACTTGTCTTGCTGATCATTGGCATCAATATTTGGGTCATAGTATTGATCGTGCATAACACGTGGTTACCATTGGGATTGCCACTGACGTTTTTCCTGGCAACACAGGCGATGCTCTATGGCCATGCACGAATCCGTGAGCGCATGCGCGGGCTTACTTCGGAAGTGATTGATGCCCGGGGTGCATTGGCGCGTACCCTGCAAACCCAGGGACAACTGGATCAAGCTTTGTATGAATTGACCAAATGTCCGATCGGACCGGAACTTCGTGAACCTTTGTATCAACTGGCCTTGGATATGGAGCGGCGCCGTTTTTTCGCTAAGGCCATACAGGTTTATGAAAAAATCTCGGCCATCGACACCGGTTACCGCGACATTGCCGCACGCATGGAGAATCTCGCGGCGGTACCCCCGACGGTGGCCGGTAAACGCGCCAATGCCGCGGCCACTGTCATCGGCACCATGGTAGCCAACAGCCAGACCATGGAAAAACCCATGCTGGGCCGTTATCGCATTGAACGTGAACTCGGGCAAGGCGCCATGGGTGTTGTCTACCTGGGAATTGATCCCAAGATCGGCCGTCAGGTCGCGATCAAGACCCTGTCGTTGATGGAGGAGTTTGACGCGGAGGAATTGCACGAGGTACGGCAGCGCTTCTTTCGGGAAGCGGAAGCGGCGGGACGTCTGGACCATCCCAACATCATTACCATTTACGATGCCGGCGAGGAACACGACCTGGCGTATATCGCCATGGACTACGCGCCCGGCAGCAGCCTGGACACCTATGCCCGGGATGATGCATTACTGCCCCTGCGCACGGTGGTAACCATCGCCATTGACGTCGCGCAGGCACTGGATTACGCCCATGAACGCAATGTGGTACACCGCGACATCAAACCCAGCAACATTATCTACGATCCCGACACGGAGTCGGTGAAAGTAACCGATTTCGGCATTGCCTTTCTGACCGACGACAGTAAAACTAAAACCGGCCTGATCCTCGGCAGTCCCTCTTATATGTCGCCGGAGCAAGTCGCCGGCAAGAAACTGGACGGCCGCTCGGATCTCTATTCTCTGGGCGTGACGATGTTTCAGCTGGTGACCGGGCAGTTGCCCTTTGCCGGCGATTCCCTGGCCAATCTCATGTACAAGATCACCAATAATAAGGCACCAAGCGCCGCCAGCCTGCGCAAGAACCTAAACCCCTGCATCAGTCGCCTCATTGCCAAGTCACTGCAGAAAGAAGCTGATAAACGCTACGTCAGTGGCTCCGAAATGGCGGAAGCGCTGCACAAATGCCTGGCGCAGTTAAAAAAATAATTCATGTTGAATATTTTGCGACAACTGCCGATATCACAGCGTGATCGGCCAATATTTTAAGGGTACGCAGAAATGCCTAAAATCGTCCAGTACCACGGTGTCAAACCAATGCGCGAATATGCACTCACCAGCGGCACCTTCACCATCGGACGTCACCCGGATAACCATATCGTAATTAATGATTTAAAAGTCAGCAGCAACCATGCGCGTATCGCCATTAAACCCAGCGCGTATATGGATGACAGCATGGACTATACCCTTGAAGACGTTGGCAGCACCAACGGCACTTTCATCAACGGCCGCCGCATCGACAAACCCTACCTCCTGAAACATCACGATTCCATCCAGTTGGGCGAATACAAATTACAGTTCGTGGATGAACAAAGTATTGGACATGAGAGCACCCGTATTCTACTCAAAGAGAAATGATCCAGTGCATGAATACACCCGCTAACCCGGAAGTCAGCCATGACATATGCATACATCAATACCGGGCATTCACCATTCTAGCCCGCCAGACTTGTAACTCTGGCGACAATATCTGGCATGAATTCTCCGGACACCAGCCGTCTGGATGCCAACATCAAATTGCGTTTTAATAAGCTTCGTGGTTATATTTGGAACGTGAGCCGTTGTCTCGCCTGACGAATAGTTTGCCATGGGGGTCTATCGATGCATAACACGATGAGAACACTACCTGCTCTGGTGATTGGCCTGACGGTCAGCTTGCCCGGCGCAGCCGCGGAAGCGGAAGCCGAAGCTGAATTTCCCGGCCGTGCCAAATATTCAGATGTTAAAGTAGTAGAGCTGGAAGAGCTGTATGCGCAACGTAATGACGTAGTCATTGTCGACGCTCGCTCATCCTATGAGTATGACACCTTGCGCGTCAAGGGTGCCCTGAACATATCCCTGTCCAGTAAGAGTTTCGGCGCGGAATTGACAAAAATTCGGGCGGAAACCGGCAAACCAATCGTATTCTATTGTAATGGCAAGACTTGCATGAAATCCTACAAGGCGGTGCGGCAGGCGATATTTCACAAAATCGACAATGTCATGGCCTTTGATGCCGGCATCTTCGATTGGGCGAAATCCTACCCGGGCGAAGCGGTGCTGCTGGGTGACAGCCCCATCAATCCGAAAAATCTCATCAGCAAGACGGAACTGTATAAACACATGCTCAAACCCGCGGAGTTTGGCAAGCGTGTCGGCAACAGCACCTTGGTGCTGGATGTGCGTGATCTGCACCAGCGCGAAGCAATCGGTTTTTTTCCCGGACATGAGCGCCGGGTTGGTCTGGATGACGCCAAGACCCTGCACAAGTATATCGATCGCGCCAAGAAACAAGGCAAAACCCTGTTGATCTACGATGAGGTGGGCAAACAAGTCCGCTGGCTGCAATACACTCTCGAAAAAGCCGGTCTCGATAACTACTTTTTCATGGACGGTGGCGCCAATGGGTATTACGAAATGCTGGCGGCCCCCTGATACCGTGGCAACACCACTGCCACGCCGTGGACTTCCCGCAGCAAGTTCAATAGCATGTGACGAGTACACGCCATGCACTTCATAAATCTGTCATATTTTCCGACTAACATACGCGTTAACCTGCACCTGCAGGTAACGCGCATACAAAACAACGTTATCGGGAGATACAACGATGGAAGAACAGCATGCATCCGAGTGGTGGTTATGGCAGATGTACCGCAGCGTCGCCAATTTCGTCAATAGCCCAACTGACACCAATGCCGCGGCTTTGCACGCATTGATCAATACCTACCGGGCCTATCGAGCGGCGCCTGTGCAGTCACGGCCACAATCTGGTACGTCGCGTGTCCACGATTCAGCACTGGGCTAAACAGTCACGCCATTGACTGAACAAATCCGTGTGTAGCGCAGCGAGCGCCGAGCGGGGCTCGAGATCCAACGCCTGAAGCGTATCGCCCGCCAGTGATTGCATCTGACCTCCGGCCTGCCTAAGGATCAGACTGCCCGCAGCATAATCCCACATTTTCTGTCTACCATGGAGATAGACTTGTCCCCGGCCCGCGGCCAACCAGCACCAGTCCAGAGCAACGGATCCAAAACTTCGTTGCGATCGATACGGAGGCCGGGTGGCAAGACGCATCGCGATTTCGGGCGGCAGGCGTTTGCAGTCAACGAGCGCCACAGCATCCGCCAGTGACGTAATGCGCGCCGGCGTCGGCATGGGCGCACCATTCAACCAGACCCCCTGCCCGGCTATCGCACTGAAGCATTCCGCGCGCACCGGATCATAGACGATTCCCAGACACGGTTCGCGATCTCGCAGCAGCGCCAGGGAGATAGCGAAATAGGGTACGTGCATGGCGAAGTTGGTGGTGCCGTCCAGGGGATCAAGACACCATAGTTCCTTAGTAGAATCCTGCAGTAAACGCCGCTGATCGTCCTCGGTCATTTCCTCGCCCAGTACCTTTATCTCGGGAAGCGCATCATGCAATGCCTGGCAGATATACAGCTGCGCGGCGATATCCGACTCCGTCAATAGGCTGTTGTCGGGCTTCAGCGAGTAATCCACATGGGAAAATGCCGGCAACAAAATGCTGTCGCCTGCGTCGCGCACGATCGCGACCGCCTGCTCAAGGATCTTCCGGTCCCGCACCGGATCATCCGTCAAAAGTTTAATAAGGATTTCCTCCCGCGGCCGGATTATAATTCATTATGCAGTAAAGGTTCACGCCCTGGCAATCGGTGTGGCGTTAACATTCTGTCCATGGAGGCGATGCTCATCATGCACCTACAGTTTCTTGGCGCTGCCCGTACCGTTACCGGATCCCTCTATCTGTTGAGCGCCAATGGGCACCGCATATTGGTTGAGTGCGGGCTGCGGCAAGGCAATCCGAAGGAAGAAGCGGAGAATTATGACGCCTTCCCGTTCGACATCGCCAGTATCGACGCGGTGGTATTGTCTCACGCGCATCTGGATCACAGTGGCCGCATTCCGTTGCTGGTAAAACGTGGTTACACAGGACCCGTCCATACCCACAATGCGACACGAGAATTATGCTCGATCCTGTTTCAGGATGCCGCCTATATCAATGAAAAAGAATCATTCTGGGAAAACAAGAAACGGCAGCGTAAGGGGCTACCGCTGCGCGAACCTCTGTATACCCGGGAACAAGCTTTGCAGGCGATGGCCCGATTTCAATCTTACCCCTACGAGCAATCCACGGAGATATTGCCCGGCATTTCCATTTGTTTTTACGATGCGGGACACATTCTGGGTTCATCCATAGTTGAAATTACGATGACAGAAGGCCCGTTGCAACGCCGCGTAGTGTTCAGCGGAGATTTGGGACACGCCGGCGCGCCCATCCTGCGCGATCCAGTGTGCCTGCGACAGGCCGACGTGGTATTGATGGAAAGCACCTATGGTAATCGACTGCACCGGCCTTGGGGACAAACCTGGGATGAAATGCGCGATATATTCCTCAGCCGCGACATTCAGAAAGGGAACGTTCTCATACCATCGTTTGCAATTGGCCGTTCCCAGGAGCTGATGTTTGGATTCGCCAAGTATTTTCAGGCTTGGAACATGAGCCGGTGGTCGCTGTTCCTGGACAGCCCACTGGCGATCAAAGCCACGGAGATTTACCGAAAATATGCCCACCTCTACGACCCGGAAACCCTGGATTTGATCAATCACAATCATGGAGCGGCGCTGTTTGGACTGCCTAATATCCATTACACGGAAAGTTCAGAACAGTCCATGGCGCTGAACCGTGTGGTCAATGGCGCTGTGATCATCGCCGGTAGTGGCATGTGCAATGGCGGACGCATCAAACATCATTTAAAACACAATGCATGGCGTCATAACTGCCATATCTTGATCGTTGGCTTTCAGGCGCAAGGCACCATCGGGCGTCAGCTGGTGGATGGCGCGAAGCATATACGACTGTGGGGAGAAACTATTCAGGTGAATGCCACTGTCCACACGCTGGGAGGGTTTTCCGCGCATGCAGATCAACAGGGTCTGTTGCGCTGGCTTGGGGGATTCAACAATAGTCCATTGGTAATGCTGGTGCACGGTGAATCGGAAGCCATGGATGCGCTGAAATTGCGGGTTGAGTCCGCATTGACTTCCCGCGTAAAGGTGCCGGAGAAACATCAGATACTGGATCTCCACGCATTAGAACTTAGTTAACTCATCGAATTTGCGGAGTAATCGCTTGTGGTGAAGAATTTTCTGGATAAACTACCGTTGTCATTACTGGGTCCGGTGGCAATCGTTCTGGCTCTGGTGCCGATACAGCCCGAGCCGCATCTTTGGCAAAAGCTGAATATGCTGCTCGCTGGCACCCTGTCGCAACCCATCGATATTTTTGACCTGTTGATGCATGGCACGCCGCTGGCACTATTGGTCACCAAACTGACCTGGATGGGACTGGACCGCTGGCAGGCTAAACGGAAGTCAACATTGGAGTAGTGCTTGCATATCGCCGGTGTCTGGCAACGGCGGTCTAACCGTCATTACGCCCACTGGCCTCGCGTACATGAAATTCCCGTTGTGCCCGCAGCGCATAAAGGATGGCGCGGCGTACCGTAAAGGCATCAGGTACCGACTTCACCCAGGCTGGGGCCACCATTTTTACGGCCATATCCAGGGTGATAATGGGCGCAGCCGTTATCACAATGCGCTTTGCCATGCGCCAGGCGCCAGCATCGGGCCGCCGCAGCATCTGTAGCAGTAGACGTTTATTGCTTTCCGACAGTGGCCCGTATAAATCCTTGCATTGCTTGAGTTCGCGCATTGGGATTCACCCTGAACTGGATTGAGATTTAACAAATATTCAAGCATTATCTATGCCAGCAACCAGCCAGTATTTCCACGGCGTATGCGGGTAGCCCCCCAGGAAACGAATGCGACGGTGCGCACTCACCAAGGAACCAGCAGGGAAAGTTTAAATCACGGTATCTTGAGGAATATCTGAACCCAGCGTCAGCCCGCAGCCAGCCTTAACGAGACGAACGTCTGTGACGCAATTGACGCCATAGCAACGGCGCGCCGTAATAAGGGATCACAAAAAATAATGCGCTGCCCCAGGTATGACGCATGATCAAGTAACCCACCAGGATCACGCCGATCAACAGCCACAGCAACACCAACACGGCTTGTGGAAGATTGTCAGGCATAGGAGACCGCACCTTGGATAGCAGATTTTGCGTCGGAACGCGGGAAATATTTCAGTGGTTGTAGCGTAACACAAAGCGCGGCATCGAGTGCGCATGCTGTCGTGGCAATGGTTGCCCGGGCATTGCCGGTCGGCGCTCTCCCCTGACGCTCATCCCCGCGGCCTGCTGCATCTCATTGCGGCCACCCCGCACCGGGCTACGCACCTAAGGGCACGTCTGGCGTCACTTGGTATTGGGGGATCACTCGCGGGATTCTCCTGGCAGGTCGGATGGATTAGCGGCGTCACCATTTAACTTTGGAGCGTTGCTACCGATAGTCTTCAATGGGTATCCATCTCATGTAAAAATGTGCGACCTGATACCCATTTCGGTAAAACTGTGTTGTTACTTCACGATCAAGCAGCTAGAGTGTAAGCCATGTCTCAAGAAGAATCCAAGCTCCCGCCCCGCGCCCTGTTGTTTATCTCCAAGGATTGCTCGCATTGCGACGCCATGCTCACGACCATGTCGACACTGGTAAAGCATGGGGAAATCGGACGTCTGGAAGTGGTCAACGTATCCGTGCATCCCGACCGGGCGACGGAACTGCATGTCCGAACCGTGCCCTGGGTAAGGATTGGTCCGTTCAGTCTTGAGGGCAAGCGCTCGCTTAAGGAATTGCGCAGCTGGTGTGTAAAAGCTGCCAGCACCCAAGGGATGGCGGATTATTTCCATGAGTTGTTAATGACCGGCAAACTACAGGAAGTGGAGTCGCTTATCGATGACGATAACCGCCTCATCGAAGTTGTCGCAGAACTGGCTGCTGACAGTAAAACCAACGTCCATGTGCGTGTGGGCATAGCCGCGCTGCTGGAAGGGCTGCAAGGAACCGGTATCAGCCACAATATCGTGCATGAACTGGGCAACATTCTGACCGCAACCGATGCGCGGTTACGGTCCGATGCCGCCCACTACCTGGCACTTACCGAAAGTGCCGAGGCGATTCCCTACCTTGAGCAGTGTCTCAACGACGAAGTGGCGCAGGTGCGCGAAATCGCCACCGAGGCACTAAACGAGTTGCAGGACAAATTACTGGTGAAACGACGTCAGGTATGAGTCGGTACCGGGTCCCGCCAGGCTTTCAATGACCGTTTAATGGTTTCTTCTTCCCCTGCCGGCAACACAATTGCGTGGCGCCAGCGACTGAGGTCCAACCGTGACAACTGCATACGTTGTTCAGTGGTTGCCTGAATCACGATTGCCGGATCATAACAATACCGCTCCAGGGCGGCTAACATCGGTTCCAGATTACTGATACGCATGCTGTAGGTAGGCAAATAGATAAACTCGCACACGATAACCTGCGGTTTGTGGCGCTTCATAAATTGCAATGCACGGCGCATCGAAGTCAGGGTTTCCACGGTAAATCCGCATTCCCGGTACAATGCCGTCAAGTCTGGCGTGACGCCAACCTCAATGATTGACAATAATAGTGGTTTCTCAATATTCATTAGTTTTCAATAAGTTATAACATTTTCCGCAAATCTTCATGAATCCGCCATCAGTTTTTACCTTATCTGTTCCTGCTAAACGTCTGGTAATTAAAGCAAATTTTATAAGTTTCCGATAACAGGATAATGGGCAATATCACTTTATCCACAACGAATCACCGTGAAAGCCGCCGGGTACGGTACAGCCGGTTTGCGGAGATCAACGGTGAGCATCCGTTTAAGATCGCCGTGCCGGACGGTTTCACTGATTATCATGTGCGCACCCGGCATGGCGGGACGGTGTGTTATTTCAATTTCAACCTGGCACGCGCCATGGGACTGATTCCCAAGGATCACGAGGCGGTCCTCACTAAAACGCTCGCCGATACCATCCTGGGTACTTTCAGTCTGGTCATCATCAACGAGTATGACATCCAATATAACACTCGGATCCCGAAAGAGGATATTCGGCCAAACAAATACATGGCCACGCGTTACCTGCAACTCCAACATCCGGACCGGACTGGTCGCACCTCCGGTGACGGGCGCAGCATCTGGAACGGCTGTTTTCAAGGACCCGATGGCTCGTGGGATATATCAAGTTGCGGCACGGGCGCAACGGCACTTAGTCCCGCGACAGCGATTGAAGGGCGCTTCTTCAAGACCGGAGACAAAGCGGTATCTTACGGTTGCGGTCGTGCCGATCTCAAGGAAGGTTTGGGTGCGGCGCTCAACAGTGAAATATTTTTCCGCAATGGCATCCCCACGGAGCGCACCTTGGCAATTATCGGATTTCGCGACGGCACCAGTATCAATGTGCGGGCCGCCGGCAATCTACTGCGTCCGGCGCACATCTTCCGCTATCTCAAACAGGGCGACTTGTCCGGACTGCGCCAAATCATCAATTATTATTGCCAGCGCCAGATCGACAATGGCATATGGCCTGCCGGCTTGAATCCGCGCGCCTACCATCATCATTTATTGCATCAGGTAACCGCTGATTTCGCGCGCACTAGCGCACTTTACGAAAGCGAGTATGTATTCTGCTGGATGGATTGGGATGGTGACAATATTCTGATGGACGCCGGCGTCATCGACTATGGCTCCGTCCGTCAGTTCGGCCTGTTCCATCGTCAGTATCGTTATAACGACGTGGACCGCATGTCCACCACGTTGCTGGAGCAGAAAAAAAAGGCGCGCTATATCGTGCAAACCTTCGCCCAACTAGTCGATTTTCTTGATTGTGGAAAGAAACGCAATATTCATCATTTTCGCGGTCATGCCAGCCTTCGGGAATTTGAGCGCATTTACCAGGAGAGCCGCGCGCAATTTCTCCTGTATCGCATTGGTTACGCCTGGGATCGGATAACAGCACTACAAACAAACCCGGATGTGGCTGCACAACTGCAGGTACTGCAGAAGGCATATACTTATTTTGAACGGTGCCAAGCCAGCGCGGGAGTGTATGAAGTGACGGACGGCATCACCAGTGACGCACTGTTCTGCATGCGGGACATTCTGCGGGAACTGCCCGTGTTGTATTTACAGGGTACCGACATGGTGGATTACCCGAGCTTCATTGAAATCCTGAAATCAGATTACGCTCAAGCGCATGATTTGCGGCTGCATCCCTATCGCCGGCAATCGATTCGCCGGTTCCAGCGTGCCTACCGCGCGTTGGTGAACGCGACCGCACGGATCACCGGCGACAGCGAACCTGCCGTGTTGGAGCAATTGAGCGAACGCAGCAATCTTATCAATCGTTACGAACGGGTCACTGGCGATGCCATTATTCAAGTCACGCTGAAAATGATACGCATCTATCGTGAATATGGCGCGGGCGAAATGCAACGCGTATTCAATAATTTCATTGAACACCAGATATTGCAGCCGGAATACTTTACAAAACTGGGCAAGCAATCGCCAGGGTTGCGCAATTTAAAAGCAAAAAAGGTTTTCCACGCCATGCTCAAGGTGGTAAAAGACTCCCGCGAAGGAATCTGATACCCAACCGTGGCCCCATACTGATCCTCGCCTGTCAAGGTCCAACGCACAGGTGGACGCGGTTACATGTATTTTGGCAATTATCGTGGCCTGCGGTAGACTTACGCGGATGACTACAATAACTATTTCTGGATAAGAACATGCGTTTGTTATTGATTGAAGACGATAAACTTTTAGGCAACGGCATCCTCACCGGCCTGCGTCAATCCGGCTATGCCGTGGATTGGGTGCAAGACGGCGAAACCGCTGTTACCGTTACCCAGTCGGAGAAATATGATGCCATTATCCTGGATATCGGTTTACCCCGGATGTCCGGCCTTGAAGTTCTGGATCAGTTGCGCACCCAGGGTACCGTGATTCCGGTCCTGATCCTTACTGCTCGCGACGCCATCAGTGAGCGTATCCAGGGTCTGGACCGGGGTGCCGACGACTATATGGTCAAACCCTTCGATCTCGATGAATTGAGCGCGCGCATCCGGGCGTTATTACGGCGCAGCAGCGGCCGCAGCCTGCCGATCATCATCCACCGCAATATCCAGCTTGATCCCGCATCGCATCTGGTGACCCGGGATGGCATGGCCATAGAGCTGTCACCGCGGGAATTCGCTATCTTACAAACCCTGTTGGAAAACGCCGGCCGGGTAATGTCACGCACCCGTCTGGAAGAGAGCCTCTATTCCTGGAAGGATGAAATCGAAAGCAATGCCGTGGATGTGCATATTCATCATTTACGTAAAAAACTGGGCGTCGAACTGATCCGCACTATCCGGGGTGTGGGCTATATCGTGGATAAAACATGAATCTGTCATTGCGCAAACGCTTGTTGCTCCTGTTGTTGCTGGTCATCATTATCGGCTGGCTGTTCGCCGCCCTGCGTAGTTACTACAACACACGCGATGAAGTGGAACAATTGTTCGATGCACAGCTGGCGCAGTCGGCGCGTGCCCTGTTGACATTGTCCAGTCATGAGCTGCATGAACAGCTGGCTTTCCTGGCACAGCAAGATCAACCGGAGAAGCCACACGAACAGATTACCGCGCTGGAACATAAATATGAACAACAGATCGCCTACCAGATCTGGCGGGGTAAGGAACAGTTACTGGTGCGGTCCGACAACGCGCCACGTCTGCCGATGACCGAACTGGTCAACGAGTTCGCGACCCGCGCCATCGACGGCAAGAAATGGCGGGTATTTGCCCTGTTTGATAAACAGAATGGCATTCACGTACAGGTGGGAGAGGAACACCGGCGTCGTGATCAAATCAGCAATGACATCGCGCTGCATATTTTCACCGTGATCATCCTGATTCTACCGTTGCTCGCGGCCCTGATCTGGGTAAGTGTGGGCAACGCGCTGGCGCCCCTGGTGAAAATCGCGCGCGACGTGAGTAAACGGGAATTTGATAATTTACAGCCCATCAGCACCCAAGGGGTACCGGAGGAAGTGCGCCCCCTGGTGTCGGCCCTCAACGGCCTGTTTGAACGCCTGGAAACCGCTTTCAACAATATCCGGCGCTTCACTGGCGATGCCGCCCATGAATTACGCACTCCCATCGCCGCCCTGAAAACCCATGCCCAGGTGGCATATCGCGCCACGGACCCGATCGAAGCCCGAACCGCCATCGCCGCGGCCATTACCGGCGCGGACCGCGCCAGTCATGTGGTGGAACAAATGCTGACCCTGGCGCGTCTGGACCCGGAATCCCAGGTGATAAAATTTGAGGATGTTGATTTGGGTCAGATCACGGAAAGCCAGATTGCCGAAATCGCCAATATTGCCCTCGCCAAGAACATCGATCTGGGCCTGCACTGCGCCACGCAGCATATGGTCAAAGGCAAAGCCGCCCTGCTCTCGATCCTGGTGCGCAATCTCACGGAAAACGCCATTGCCTGCTCCCCGCCGGGTGGTAAAGTGGACGTCTCG
>JAHECY010000039.1 GCA_024641505.1 Gammaproteobacteria bacterium | reverse complement strand
GGTGCGTATTACGCACCTTTTTTGCCCTGGTTTCCGCGTCTTCGTTTGCTAAAAAAACGGTGCGTATTACGCACCGTTACCCCGGCACGTCGCCCATCTCAATCCCAGGGATAATAGAAGAACACGCTCAGTTCGGCGCCTTCGTCACTCACGCCCAGATCCGCCCGATAAACGCTGCCGGACTTGGTGACCAGGCGCACTCCCACGCCTTGCACGAACCGGGAATCATCCCATAAATCACCCCAGGTTTCCGACACCGTGGCAAATTCGGTAAAAAAAGCCAATTGGAAGCCGGTATGGGCATCCCGCCAAATATAAAAATTAAACGGCGTGGATTCCCGAACGAAGTTCATACGGTACTCCGCGCCGATAAAGGATACGTGAGCGCCGTTGAAGCGCCCCTGCGGAAATGCCCGAAACCGGTTGTCGCCGCCAAGGGAGGACGCCGTGCCATAACGCCGCTGATTGCTGATGACATCCACCAGATGCGACTCGGCGTACAAACATTCGACATTATCCACTGGACAGTTGAAACCCAACTCCTGAGTGATAGCCGCCCGGTCGATATTCCCCTTCTTGCGCACATTGGCGTCGGACTGAAAATAATTCAACACCAGGGTATCCTCCCCGAAGGTTGGCACAAAAAACAAGGAGTTGACTTCGGTCACGAAGTAGTCGGCTTCATTACTACTCTGCGGCGGGTTGTTTTGATAGCGCAGATTGATCCGTACACCTTTGCGGGCATCGAGATAATCGTCAGTCATGTCCAGTTGCGCCGCCCACTGCCATGATTTATTGCGGAATCGATAGGGGCTGGCAAGATCATCGATGATATTGCCCTTGGCATCCCGAATTTTGTTCAGATCGCCCCGGTTCTGATCGCGGGTTACGGACAGCATTATTTTCCGGTTTAAAAACGCCAGATCCAGCCCGAAATTCCGCTCCTGGTACCGTGAGATCTGCAACAGGTTGTAGTCATTCTTACCGGTATCCATACCCCTGCTCTCATAATTATTCACCGCCGCGGCACTGATGTTGAGAAACTCCGTGCGCAGGAACAGATGTTCGGGATACAACGGCAGCTCGTCGAAAAACGCTCCTTCACCCTGGGCGTCACCGGTGATCAACACCAGGGTCGGGTCCGTGGTAGTACCGAATACGTTGGTGAATGACCCCAGGATAAACATTCCTTCGCCGATACCGGGAACAGAATACGGCAAGGGCGCCAGCAGATAGCCATAACTTGTTGGAAATTGATCCTTGCGCCGGTCGGCGGCGGCATCATCATCGCCAATGGCGGCGGTGCTGAGAAAGACGAGGATCGGCCAGACCAGGGTCAAACGCGCGCAGGAAATAGCCATAGCGAAATAAACCATCCTTTGTGAATCGCAAGCAGCGAAATGTAAAAATTCAATTCTACAGCTCGCCAGCCAAAAGAAAACAGGAAACTTGCCCGTTGATGGCACCTGTGGGTTCTTGCGTCCCCCAGCGATGAACGCCGTTTACATGCACAACGCAGGCGCAGGCGCAAATTCTGTAACAAAACTGCATGCGCGCTACACTAGGGCTTATCTAATATAGCGCGATAAGATATTATACTGAGTCTAGTTCACTCTAACAAATGAGGCACCCATGGCGGTAACACCTTCAACAATGCTGGACTTAGGCACCCGGGCGCCGGCATTCGCCCTTCCCGACACCAATAATATTGTGGCGACTCTGGAAGATGTTCGCGGCCAGCAGGGACTGCTGGTCATGTTCATTTGCAACCATTGCCCTTATGTTATCCACCTGCGCGCCGCCCTGGTTTCCTTTGCCCAAGACTACCAGACCAAAGGATTGGGGATTGTCGCCATCAGCAGCAATGATGCGGAAAAATATCCCGCAGACGGTCCCGAACAAATGCGCGTAGAAGCGCAGGCGGCGGGATTCTGTTTCCCCTACCTGTACGATGCCACACAGCAGACCGCCAAGGCTTATCGAGCGGCTTGCACGCCGGACTTCTTCCTGTTCGATAAACAATTGAAACTGGTGTACCGCGGGCAATTCGACGACAGCCGGCCCAGGAATGACGTGCCGGTCACCGGCAAGGATCTGCGCGCCGCGACGGACGCTTTGCTGTCGGGCCAAACCATCGACACGGATCAGAAACCCAGCATGGGTTGCAATATCAAATGGAAGCCGGGTCACGAACCGGATTATTTTGGCTGAACGCCGATGACCTGGCCGCACCAGCCCATTGTCGGCATCACGACCAATCCCAAAGCGTCAGGCGGCGCGATGATTTGTTTAGAGTAAAAGTTCATGACGCAGAGGCCCCTCACGAAGGCGACTCATGCCGGACCGCGATCGCGAAACCGAACGACCCGGCCGCGCGGGGACATAAATCATTCATCACCGCAAATGTTGATCCACGCCTGAACGGCGAACACCACAAAGTCCGCCCATTCAGGACGCGCGTCAAGTTTTACGGCGGCGCCGCAACACCTTGATCGCGGCATTCAGTTCCTGCAATTTTTCTTTGTCACCGCCCCGATCCGGGTGGTGGCGCATGGCCAGCTCCCGATAACGGCGCCGCACCGTGGCGGCATCCGCGTCGGCCTCCAGGCCCAGCACTTGCAATGCGTCACGACGCTGGCTCGATTGAGCAAAATCACGCCAGAATGCCAACAGCAATTCCCGGACGTCGGCTTCGGTAACTGTTGCCAATTGCCGCAAATCGCCGTAGTACGCGCGCAACGGGTCCTGCGCCGCCAGCGCAGCGTCGGCACTGTGGACGAAGGGTAACAGGCGAATTTTGAGGGGGGTGATTTCCAGATGATACGTCTGACGGGCGCACAGCTCCTCCCGCAAACGATAGAGAACATGGTAGAGCACGAAATGCGCCCGGAACAAGGTCAGGTTGTCGCTGAAACTGAGGTCGGTAAACGGCGCCACCCGCGCGCTACGCAAAGCCGTTAGCAGCTCATATTCGCCGAGGCCCTGATCCAAACACGCTTCCAGCAGCGTCAGCAAGCGGGCGCTGATCGCGCGCAGCCGTTGCTCATCCAGAGACGCGCCAGTCAAGGACATGGCATCCCGGTTACCGGCGTCCGGCACACACCGCTAAAACACTGGCCGGCATGGAGGCATGCCGACCAGCTCGGAGCACTCGCGTTTACTTGACTTCCAACAGTTCGATTTCGAATACCAGCGTGGAATTGGGGCCAATGATGTCCCCGGCGCCGGATTCACCATAGGCCAGCTTGGAGGGGATCGTCACTTGCCACTTGGAACCCACTTTCATCATCGGCAACACTTCCTGCCAGCCCTGAATGACGCGGTTCAAGGCAAAGGTCGCGGGCTGGCCGCGCTTCACGGAACTGTCGAATTCGGTGCCGTCAATCAACGTGCCCTGATAGTGCACGGACACGGTATCGGTGGTGGCGGGCTGCTTGCCGTCACCCGCCTTGATCACCTTGTATTGAATACCGCTGGCGGTTTCGGTGACGCCGGGCTTTTTCTTGTTTTCCTTGAGATATTCTTCACCGGCTTTCAGATTCTTCTCGCCCGCGACTTTCTTGCCGGCCTGCTGTTCTTCGCGACGCTTGGTGAAAGACGCCTGCATGCCTTCCATGGACAACTGCGGATCCTTGCCCTTGAGCACATCGGCGATCGCTTCGCTCAACACCTTGACATCGATTTCTCCGGCTTCGCGTTTGATGGTATTACCAATCTGGTAACCCAGGGCATAACTGAACTTTTGCGTATCGCTTTTGAGTTCAGCGGCATGGGCCAGGTTTACGCCAGCGGCCATGACACCAGCCACGATCAAAGCTTTTTTATACATGCTGTTCTCCATCTTCATAGGTAAAAAAGGCCCGCCTGCGCGAACCCGTAAAATTATCATTGCCGCAAATGCCGCGGATCAATGCCATCAAAATCAGTCACCGCCGCATGGTTACCACGCACCACGGCCGCGTCGCGCAGCAATTGCACCACCTGCATACCGGCCTCGTGAGCGGCATCCAACTCCGCGGCGACATCCGACAAAAACAGAATATCACGCGCCGGCAAACGAATGGCGTCCGTGATCATCCGATAGGACGCCGCGGCTTGCTTCGCCCCCACTTGGGTGTCGAAGTAACCGCTGAACAGGGGCGTCAAATCGCCGTAAGCAGTATGGGCGAATAACAGCTTTTGCGCCAGCACGGAACCCGAGGAATACACATACAGGCGCAATCCCGCCGCCTGCCATTGCCGCAAATTCCGCACCGCATCCTCGTAGACATGGCCGGTAAAATCACCGACGGCATAGCCATGTTCCCAGATCAACCCCTGCAAGGCCTTCAAAGGCGCGGCTTTACGGTCCTCATCCATCCAACGTTGCAATTGCGCCACCACCAGCCCGGGATCGGGGGCGATGCCCGCAAGTTCCGCGCTTGCCGACAACAGCGGTTGCACCACCGGATCAGCCGCGTGTTGGGCAACGAATTCCGGCAGTCGTTCCCGCGCATACGGAAACAACACCTCTTTCACGAATGACAGGGAACTCGTGGTGCCTTCGATATCCGTGACAATGGCTTGCAGGGTCATTGAAACTGTTCAAAGGCGGGAAAACGACTGCCGATTTTATCGCCGGTATACTGCGCCACCCAACCTTCCGGCGAAGTGAACAAGCGTATGCACTTGAATCGCGGATTCGCCCCCATGTCAAACCAATGGGTGGTATTGGCGGGTACGCTGATCAGATCGCCACGATTGCACATCACACCATAGACGGTGTTGTTCTGGCGGATATAGAACAGACCGGAGCCATCGACGAAAAAACGCACCTCGAAATCACTGTGTGTATGCTCGTCCAGAAATTTTTCCCGCAGCGCCTTTTTATCCGGGTGTTCAGGCGTTAACGCCACCACATCCGCCGACTGAAAGCCGTACTCCTCCATTAAGGTATCCACCGAGGTTCGGTAGGCGGCGATGATTTCATCGTTGCTCACGCCATCCTGCAGTTCCCGATTCGCCTGCCAGCGCTCGAAGCGCACACCGATACCATGCAAGCGGGTGGCGATGGCGTCAAAATCCGTGATCGATTCTTGTTCCTTGGCGTCACTGGCATTGAAAATTCGCAACGTACTCATAGATTCCTCCATTGAGTGAGATAATAATCGGTTCAATCCGCTAAGAACTGCTTAAGACGATTACGATATAAAAGGCGGTCTATTGTATACGGATCGTTCGTATATCTCATCTGTAACATGCTGAAGCGGGTGGTACGCCGTGGTTGCGACCGATTGTCGCGGCATCGTCCACATCATAAGCAACTCGAGGGAGACACTCGGTTTGCACATAATAAACAGCAACATAGAAACATACATTTAAAATACTATTTTGTTGACATGCAATGCCCTTGATGGTCTAATGCCGAACATGTATTTCAGATATATTTTCTACCGATACAGTAAACAATTTTTAGATACAAATTTTTTGGGTGTAAAAAAAGGAGAGTGTAGTTATGGGTGCGAATCTTGCTGAAACCCCGCTGTTCGAACGTATTGGCGGCGAAGCCGCGGTTGATGCCGCTGTTGATATTTTCTATCGTAAAGTTCTTGCTGATGATCGAATCAGCTCGTTCTTCGAAGGCGTGGATATGGACAAGCAAGCTGCCAAACAGAAAGCGTTTCTGACTTTCGCTTTCGGCGGTCCTAACAATTACAGCGGCAGGGACATGCGTGAAGGCCACAAACATCTGGTCAAACGCGGCTTGAACGATACACATTTTGACGCAGTCGTGGAAAACCTGGCGGCAGTATTGACCGAACTGGGCGTCAGTGGCGACATGATTCAGGAAGTCGCCGCGATCGCGGAATCAGTTCGTAACGACGTATTAGACCGGTAACCCCCCAGGACGGCGACGTTTTTTTATGCCGACAATAACGTTTCGGGATCACACTTACCACGTGGACCCGGCCGAGTCAGTGCTGGATGCGCTGACTCGGCAAGGCGCCGCCGTCCCTTCATCTTGCCGTAGTGGTGTCTGTCAAACCTGCACCATGAAGGCCGTGAACGGAACACCACCCGCCGCTGCGCAAGAAGGTTTGCGCGACAGCCTGAAGCAGCAAGGGTATTTTCTCGCCTGCATGTGCAAACCCGGGGAAGACCTGGAAGTTGCACTACCCGACGAAGTCATCTCGCCCACGATCAGCGCCACGGTCGTGGACAAAACGGAACTCCGCCCCGATATCCTGCGCCTGCGTCTGGCGCCCCGCGAAACCCTGTTGTTCCGTGGCGGTCAGTTCATCAATCTCTACGGCCCTGATGGCTCGGTGCGCAGTTATTCCATCGCCAGCGCCACCCTGGGTGAAGCCTACCTGGAATTACATATTCGCATCATCCCCGGAGGCAAGATTTCCGAATGGCTCGCGACCAAGGTCCACAGAGGGGATACCGTGACCCTGAACGGGCCCCATGGGGATTGTTACTATCAAGCCAGCAGTCTCGATCAACCCCTGCTGCTGGTTGGCACCGGCACCGGTCTGGCGCCGCTGCTGGCGGTGACCAAGGATGCGTTATTGCAGGGGCACCGGGGACCGATACACTTGTATCATGGCAGCCATAATGCCATGGGACTGTATCTGATCAAGGAATTGGAAGCCTACGCGAAACACCACGAGAATTTTTCCTACACGCCCTGCGTCGCCGACCCGGAAGCACACAGCGCGCGCTACAGTATCGGCTCGCCCGCCGACGTGGCGCTGGCAACCCACAAAGATTTGAAAGGTTATCGCGTGTTCCTGTGCGGTAATCCGAATATGGTACGCGCCTGCAAGCGTAAAGCGTTTCTGGCCGGCGCCAACCTCAAGGACATACACACCGATCCTTTTGAAATCGCCGGCACCACTGCCGCGCCGGTGAACCAGATCCACGCACCGGTAACCGCAAGACCTCTGGAACTGGCGTCTCTTAGCTGAGAACACCCCCAAGCAGATAGTGTTTGCGCAGGGCGCGCAATACGCACCCTGCAATGCATCGTTCCCTGCGCAATCCCGGCCTCCGACACACCCGATTCAGGTGAACAGATCCACCAGATCTTCCGCGCTGAACGGAAAATCACCGGTCGTGGATTTATCACGATAGATTCCTTGCGCCAGATTCTGCTTACGTTCCTGCATGAGCAAAATTTTCTCTTCCACGGTATTCTCGGTTATCAGTTTATAAACGAACACCGGTTTGTCCTGGCCGATACGGTACGCCCTATCCGTGGCTTGATTTTCGGCCGCCGGATTCCACCAGGGGTCATAGTGAATCACCGCATCGGCTTCCGTGAGATTCAGCCCCACGCCGCCCGCCTTGAGACTTATCAAGAACAACGGTACCTCGCCGCTCTTGAATCGATCGATCACCGCATCCCGATCGCGCGTCTGGCCGGTCAGCTTGACATAGCTAATGCCCTGCCCCTGCAGTTGCTTTTCAATAATCGTCAACATACGCGTGAATTGCGAAAACAATAATACGCGCCGCCCTTCCTCCAATAACGCCGGCAACAACTCCATGAGCATTTCCAGCTTCGCGGACTCCTGCACCTGCGCCGCTTCCTCCAGCGCCAACAGACCGGGGTCACAGCAGGTCTGACGCAGCTTCAACAAAGCATCGAGCACCATGATATGACTGCGCGCCAGACCTTTACTGGCGATGGCTTGGCGCACCTTTTTTTCCATGGCAAGACGGATACTTTCATACAGGCCCGCCTGTTTGCTGCCCAACACCACGGAGCGCAGCATTTCAGTTTTCGGGGGCAGTTCCGTTACCACCTGCGCCTTGGTGCGCCGCAACATGAAAGGCGCGACCTTTCGGGCCAATTGCTCCCGCCGCAGGCCGTCACCGTGCCTTTCAATGGGAGTGCGAAACCGCCGCACGAAATCGCTGTCCCTGCCAAGCAGGCCCGGCATCAAAAAATCAAACTGCGCCCACAACTCCCCCAGGTGATTTTCCATGGGCGTGCCCGTGAGACACAAACGATGCCGGGCATCGATGTCACGCACCACACGCGCGCTCTTCGATTTGGGATTCTTGATGTATTGCGCTTCATCCAGAATCAGATAGTGATAATTGCCGGCGGCCAGCACCTGCGCATCGCGCACCACCAGAGGATAGGTAGTCAATACCAGATCATGTGCGGCAATGCGCGCATAATCCTGCTGTCGATGCGTACCCTGCAGCACCAGCACCGATAGCGCCGGCGCGAACTGCCGGGCCTCCCGGCGCCAGTTCCCCATCAGACTGGTGGGCGCCACAATCAAGCATGGCCGGTCCAGACGGCCCTGTTCTTTTTCCACCAGCAGGTGCGCCAGGGTTTGCACGGTTTTACCCAGGCCCATGTCATCGGCGAGGATGCCGCCAAATCCATAGCGTCGGAGAAATTGCAGCCAGTTCAGCCCCACCTGCTGATACTGGCGCAACGTCGTCTGCAATGCCGCCGGTGGCGGCACGGTCGCAATTCCCGCGAAATCGCTCAATTCCTGTCCCAGTTGCAACAGGCGCTCGCCCCCGTGCCAGGGCCGATTCGTGTCCAGGGTGGCGTGCAACTCCGACAGGCGCGCGGCATCGTGGCGATGCAATACCAGGTGATCTTCGGTGGGCGACAACACACCATCATGTAATTCGTAAAGGATTCGGCACATGGAGCGCATGCGGTCCCCCGGCAGGCGCAGGTAACCACCACCTTCCAGGGACACCATTACCTGCGCCGGCAGCTCATCCGGTTCATAACGGGCCAAAAGCTGGCTGATAATCGGCAGCAAAGGCAGTTTTCGTCCGTCCACCTCCAGATCAAAACGCAGGTCGAACCATTCATTGTGATCGTCCACGCTCACGTCCCAATCCGTGGCATCATGCACCCGAAAATCAAAATCATCGGTGACCTGTACCCGCCAACCCGCCGCGCGCAAGTGCGCGACCTCCTGTTGCTGGAAGTCATGCCAACATTGCGCCGCCCCCAGTTCTGATCCGGCCGACGGCAGCAACAAGACGCTGGCATCGGTGTCCTGGTGCAACCTGAAGCCCGCCGCCAGCAAGCGCTCCAACGCGGCTTTCTCCGCGGCCAAGTCGCGCTGCACGGTGACGATAGCGGCGCCCTGTTCCCGGACCGTGCGTTCCTCCGCCGGCCATAAAGGAATTTCCAGCGACTGGTAATCAAAGCACAAACGCATAAAACGCGCATTCCCCGCACCGGCGCCGCCGCCTTCCAGATACACGCACGGGATCGCCGGCCCTGTCACCTGCAGCACCTGAACCTGACTCGGCACCAGCAGCGGCGCATCGGGAACCGCGATGAGCAATTTGCGGCTGAATTCTTCCACCTCATCCGCCGGTACGATGGGCATCCGCTCCAATAAATGCCACTGATCTTCGGAAAATTGCGCGTTGCTGACACTGCCGCAGACCAGCTGGTAGGGATCGACATACGTGGTAGGTATCGTGGGCAGCAAAATCGCCGCGGGCTCCACCTGCAGGGCAAGGCGTTGTTTATCATCCTTGGTCGGCTCCCACAGCAAACGCGCCACACGCTCCGCCGCGGGCCGCAGTGGTTGCGCGCTCACTTCCCCCCAGAAACAGCGCGCGGTCGCCAACATGCGCCGCAACACCAGAAAACCCAACTCGCCATGCAAGGTGACGCCGTCCACGTGCGTATGGCACAACGGCATCATCAACTCCACCAGCAACACATCCTGGGGCGTGGCGCAACGCAAACGGCGGTGGTCGTAAAAGAGATTGGCGATATCCAGAGGCTTGCCCTTACTGAAGCCACCGCGCTGCAAGGGCCGCGTTTGCAACACCGACAGGCTGACTCCGGAATGATGCGCCGCCTCGGTCAGCACATAGGCAATGAACTCCGCGCCTTCGAGCATAGGGTTGCTGGCGGGCGCCGGTGCCGCGAATCGTTGCAGCCATTCCCGCCAGTAGTTCTGTGAACTTTTTTCCGGTTGCTGGCGCCACTTATTGAATTGCAGGCACGCGGCGACGACATGCTTGCAGTTATAACCCACCGGACACGTACACTCACCCAGGATATCGGCATGGCGTCCATGCAGTCGATGAATCTCCACTTCCTGTTCATAGATCTGGCCTTCACTGCCGGCAACCGTGGCGCGTACCAGGAAATCTCCGCCCGCATCGGCACCGGCGCCTACATCCAGGGACAACACCCGACCATCGCTGAAATACTTCACGCCTCGGGCAAAACTCCCGGGGTCGGAACAACGTTTGATATCTTCTGGTCGAATCGCGTGCATAGCTCTCTCCCCATCCATGGGTTTCCGGTAATTGCCTGACGCCAAGCGCGCGCCGTTGCGGCGGCACTGATGAGGTCAAAACCGGATATTGTACAACGGCCAGGTTGGCTTTGGCTGAAAGCCAAAAAAAAACCGGGCAACCCCCCAGAATTACCTGGTGATTTGCGCCCGGTGATCAGCGTCCGGGAATGAGTGCCCGGGGATTACGACTGGTGACCGACTACTTGGACACCATCACTTTTGAAGACACCGTTTCTCCTCGGCTTTGGTATTCCGCATTCCATTCCGCCAGGTCATCGCCCGACAACACCGGTGCCGTCAGATAAGCGGTGACTTTTCGGGATTCGGCGGGTTTGAGATCGCCGACGTTAATCTTGTTATTCTTAAAATACATACTGATCGCCTGGTTTGCCCTGAGTACCACGTTTTTCATTGGTTGTTGCGAATGATTGGTGACGGTGAGGGTAATCGGCGTCGTGGAAAACTCATCGAGTCCCATGAGTCCCACCTTATATTTTAAATCCAAGGAGTTATCTGCACACGTGGCGACTGAAACCACACTACAGCCCAGGAAAACTACGATCATTTTCGCAGCGAGTCTGGCAACCATTTAAACCTCCTTCACACTCTAATAATAATTATAAAGTGGCCCTCCGCTGGCCCTTTGCACGATCCCTGACTACAACCCCGCTATCAACACCCTTATGCGTTCTTTTACCGGCGTTTCCCCTCGGGGACCCGCCGCGTCTTCATGAAATCTTAAGCTAACGTTAGTCATTGTATTTATCAAGTGCACACTTGTAAAGATTATGTTAAAAAAATCAACACCTTATAACGGCGCCCTATAAGCCTTCAAAGCATTGTTGAAAAATGTGATTACACGGGGTGTCTGGTCCGCATTGTTAGACGAAAGCATTATTTCAATGATAGTCATAATAACTAACTAGTATAGCTGGAATTCAAAGCGGGTCGAATGCGAACACTAGGACGTCACATCAATCAGAATGTCCCGCCCCACGATACTGACGTTGACCGGTTGCAAAGTCTCTCCCGGGCATGGACCGCCGACGCATACCCCGTCTTCAATCTGGAAATAGGCATCATGGTTTTGACATTGAATCAGGGCGCCATCACTGGCCAGAAACTGATCCGGCATCCAATTCAGGGGGGCACCCGTGTGTGGACAGGAATTCCGGTAGGCAAATACCTGACCATCGCGGTAGATCACAAAGATATCCTGCTCACCATCGCCGGTGGTGTCAAAACCCAGGACTTGCACGTCTTTAAAATCGTCTAGCGAACAAAGTTTTTTCATGGGACATACTATGGTTAATGGAAAAATCACGCGATCGGTGAACGAACTGGTCTGCGTTGAAAGTTTATCGGCAGCAAGTGCGTTTCCTTGGCAACCCCGACCCACGACCGGGCCGGCACCGTGGCTGCCCCAGCGGCAAAAGAAATTGGGAGTCCGGGTTCATGATCTGCACGTGGCGCGACGCGAGCACCTCCCGGCCGGCGCGTCCTCATGCTCAGAGGCATTGAGCAAATCCACGGCACTGGATAGACAAAGATAAGTATCGGCATCATCGAAGTGACGCAGTTGCGTGCACAGCAATCGTGGGCAGCGCGCGCCTGGTGTACCGCCCTATCGATCATCGGTGTCGGGTCTTGTCCATAACCAGGCGGCGCCGCGCACACCGCTGGCATCCCCGAAGGCGGCGGGCAACAGAAGCGTCTGCACACTGTCGGAAAAAATATAGCGCGCCCAACGCCGGGGCACCTCGTGATAAATTTCCGTGATGTTCGACATCCCGCCTCCCAGGACAATGACATTCGGATCCAGAATATTAATGACATGCGCCAGGGATTTCGCCAGGCGCTCCCAGTAACGGCACAGGCTGGCCTGACATTCCGGATTCCCCGCCCGGGCGCCGGCCACGATGTCCTGGGCGCGGCATTCATTTCCCGTATGGAGCCGATGGTCCGCGCCAAGTCCGGGACCGGACAGGTAAGTTTCGATGCACCCGCATTTACCGCAATAACATAACGGACCGGGACACTCGTTGGCCTCAGGCCAGGGCAGTGGATTGTGCCCCCATTCTCCAGCCACGCCATTACATCCGACCAATAGCCGACCGTTGACCACGATGCCGGCGCCCGTACCGGTACCGAGGATGACACCAAACACCACCGGCATGCCCTGCCCCGCTCCGTCATGAGCTTCCGACAATGCAAAGCAATTGGCATCATTGGCCAGGCGCACTGGACGTTGTAATCGCTGCTCCAGATCCCGCTGCAAGGCTTGCCCGTTGAGGCACTCGGAATTGCTGTTACGCATCATACCACTGCGTGGCGATATGGAACCCGGTGTGCCAACACCGACGGTGGCGCCGTGTCCACAATGCGCTTCCAGCTCAGTCACCAGTCCGGTGATCGCCTGCAAGGTTCCCTGATAATCGCCCTGGGGCGTCGCCAGCCTTTTTTGCCACAGCACCGCGCCATCATTGGCCAAGGCTATGACTTCGATTTTTGTCCCACCCAGATCCACACCAATGCTAAACGCCAAAAGAAACTACTCCTCTAGAACAGCGCACCAAATACCGCGGTACACCCGATCGACGGTACCGGCTCGCCGGTAGAACCTGATGACCAACGGCAATCTGCCGCGCCATGCGCATCGGTCAATCCCTGGCGAGCTTCACTCGGTGACGAGAATGTCTTACTTTACCAGCGGTAATTGATCGCGTCACTGTCGGCGGCCAAGATGGCGCAACGCATGACACTATAATCTTGTCGTCCACCACAAAGGGCGTTTTCCGGATCGCCATTCTCCACGAGCGCTGAATATGCTAAAAAGAGTATTATCGAACCGTTAACAACACAACCAAGAATCCAATGAGCCGTATTTCCCTCGCTCACGGTAACGGTGGGCGCTTCATGCGAGAGTTGATTGCTGAGGTATTCCAACAATGCCTGGCAAACCCTTATCTGGATATCGCCACGGATGCCGCCCACCTGGGAGCGTTACCGGGCGAACTGATGATGACCGTGGATGGCTTTACGGTAAAACCGCTGGAATTTCCCGGGGGTAATATTGGCTCATTGGCCATCCACGGCACCATCAATGACCTGGCGGTGAGCGGCGCCCTGCCAAAATTTCTGAGCTTATCGGTTATTATCGAAGAAGGACTGGAAACGGCGGTGCTGCAGCGCATTATCGCCACCGCCGGGGAAGCCGCGGCGCATGCCGGTGTACAGATCACCTGCGGCGACACCAAGGTGGTACCACGGGGTGAAGGCAGCGGATTGTACCTGACGACCACCGGCATCGGTGTGCGCGCTCCCGACATCGATCTGCATTTGAAACACATCCAGCCCGGTGACCATATTCTGGTTAGCGGTCCGGTTGGTGATCACGGCACCGCCGTGCTGCTGGCGCGGGAACAGTTCGGTCTGTCCGGCGAATTACAGTCCGACGCGGGCAGCGTCCTGCCCTTGTGCCAGAGCCTGCTGGATCTACCCGGTCTGCGTTTCATGCGCGATCCCACCCGGGGCGGATTGGCCACGGTAATGCACGAAATCTGCCGTGGTACCGGCATGGGTGTGATCCTGCAACAGCAGCACCTGCCGGTACGCGATACGGTCACCGCGGTATGCGAAATGCTGGGCTATGATCCTTTGTATCTGGCGTGTGAAGGGCGGGTGGTGGCGGTGATGGCGCCGGATGATGCCACGGAAGCCTTGCAGCGCTGGCGTCGTATGCCGGAAGGCGCCGACGCCAGTATCGTCGGCGAAGTCAGCGTCAGTGATCCCGGACGGGTGATCCTGGAAACGGAACTGGGCGGGCAACGTTTACTGGAAGAACTGGAGGACAGTCCGCTGCCGCGTATCTGTTAATAAACCTGACAACAACGTTGAGAGGTGAACACAATGCAAGACGCATCCGGGGATGTCAGCACGGAACAGGCGATTCAGCAGGTACTGCAAGCCGAACAGGCAGCTAATGCCAGCGTCGCACAGTACCGGCAGGAAGCGGCGGCCATCCTCGCCACCGCGCATCAGCAGGCGCAACGCATCGATGAACGCGCCCGCAACCGCATCGCCCGCCTGGACCAGCAATGCAATCTCACCATTGCCACGGCGGCGGAACACTTCGCGGCCCAAACCCGCGGCGAATTGGCAAAAAGCGGGCAGGAGATTTCCGCCCGGCACGTGGCGGCGGCAGTCGCAACCCTGACTTCCACGTTGTGTCAGTAAGCGCCAAATGAAAGCCATCGGCAGTTATGCCTATATGCAAACCCGGGTGCAACTGCGCCATGGTCTGCGCCCGCAAGCTGCCGTGTGGCAACAGTTGGCCGGCCAGCGGGATCTGGGTGGATACCTGCAACTGGCGCGGCGCACGGCGTTACGTCCCTGGGTACTGGGCCTGCACAGCACCGACGCACCGCATCGCCTGGAGAGCATATTGGTCAGGCAATTTCATGACTATGTACAGCAAAGTACCTGGTGGTTGGCGCGCCCCTGGCGGCAATCGATACTTTGGGTGCAATGCCTGGTGGATCTGCCCGTGGTGCAATTCTTATTGCAGGGCAATACAGTGCCGCGCTGGATGTTGGAAGATCCGCGGTTAAAGAATTTCACGGTCATCGACCACAAACAACGGCTGCAAACACTGCAGCTATCCATCTATGCGCCCCTGGTCGACGCCTGGCAGCAGCATACCCCGTTGCTGGCCGCGTGGCTGGAACATTGGCAACGCCTGTGGCCACGACGCGCCCCCGGCGGCTATGCCGAGTTGCAACAGGTGCTCGACATGCTCATCCGGCATCAGGTCGCGTTTGCGCAATTGCCAGCGTCGCGCGGTTGGCCGGAACGCGATACGTTGCGCCGGCGTCTGGAATACCTGTTTCGCCGGTGTAGCTTTCATCCGGCCGCATTGTTCGTCCATCTGGCACTGGTGGCGCTGGATTGTGAGCGATTACGGGGCGATGTCATGCATCGCTGCCTGTTTCCAGGTCCGGGGGAACTCACGCCATGAGCTTGCGTCCGGTACCGGCTCGCTGGTTCGAGTTGCTCACCACCCGCGAGGATCTGGTGCGCGCCGTGGAAATATTGGCGCATACCGGCAACATCCAGCTGGAAGCGCAAAGCCGCACCACGCGTCAGGCGGTGATGCCGGATCTGCGCGACCGCTTTGAGGAATACAACCGATTACTTAACCGTTACCAACGTTATTGGCCACCGGCGGAGTTACCCGCTGCAGGCGTGCCCGAACGTCCCGACACCCGCTTACAGCACGCATTGGAGAAACTCCGCGCCTGGCAACACGCCGCGGACCCGGTGCTCGCGCAACTGGAGACCTGCCAGGGCGAGCAAGCGGATTTACAACGTCTGCGTCAGATGCTCAGCGCGGCAAGCACGGACGTCCTGGATTTCGGCCTGCTCACCGGCAGCGGTCCCAATGTGCTGGCGCGGATTTATATTTTGCCCCTGGGCAGCCGCATCGCCCACATGCCACCGGCACTGCTGGTAATACCCGTTACCGGCGAAGAGAACCAGTTCCTGGTGGTAGCCGGTTTGCCCGATGATATCCAACAACTGGAAAAGGATCTGGCGTTGGTCAAAGGCAGGCATTTGCCCTTGCCCGCCTGGATCAAGGGTGACGCCCGACACGCGGGCCAAATGGTTGCGGAAAGATTGCAGCAGCTCGCCACCGATATCCGGCACGGCAATGCGCAATTGTCGGCACTGGCCGCGCACCATTCCCTGCCACAGGTGTTGGGGGATATTCGTCAATTGGAGTGGTTTCTCACTCACGTCAGTGACTTGCCGGTAACCGAAAATTTCGCCTGGGTCACGGGATGGACCAGCGACCTGACCGGCGATCAACTGCAGCGTGCCCTGGAAAAATCACAACTGCGGGCCGCCTTGCACTTTCCCGGTACGCCCATGGACCACAACCCGCCCATGGTGCTGCACAACCCCTGGTGGTCGCGTCCATTCGAACTGTTCGCGCGCATGCTCGGCACGCCGGCGCGGGATGAACTGGACCCGTCAACCATTCTGGTATTGATGGTACCACTGATGTTCGGCTATATGTTCGGTGATATCGGCCAGGGGCTGGTATTGCTGCTGGCGGGTCTGACGTTGCGCGCACGCTGGCCGATCATGGGTCTGTTCATCAGTTGCGGACTGGCCTCGATGTTTTTTGGCTGGGTATTCGGCAGTGTTTTCGGCATGGAACATCTGGTGACGCCGTTGTGGATCAATCCGATGACTTCCGCCCTGCCGGTATTGTTTATCCCGATGCTCGGCGGTATTGCGATCTTGATACTGGGGTTGACCTTGAATGGCGTTCAGGCTTTCTGGCGCGGTAAGCTCTGGCCATGGTTGCAGGTGGAAGCGGCGGTGATCGGCATTTATGTCAGCTTGCTTCTGATATTTTATGACGCGCGCGCGCTGTTAGTCGCGGCTTTTTGCGTACTCTGGTATCTGGCGGGCAGCTTGTTCTGCGCCGGCGGCCACCAATACCTGAAGACCCTGGGCGCGGCGGTGGGGCACTTGCTGGAAAGCATGATGCAATTGCTAATCAACACCGTGTCCTTTGTGCGCATCGGCGCCTTCGCGCTGGCGCACGCGGGATTGTCCCTGGCAGTCACGACCCTGGCTGAAGCCACTACCAATTTATTCGCGCAGCTGCTTATCATCGTCACCGGCAACATCGTGGTACTGGTATTGGAGGGACTGGTAGTCTCCATTCAGACAACACGCCTGGTATTGTTTGAATTTTTTATTCGCTTTTTGCAAGGCACCGGCCGTATTTTTGAGCCGTTGACCGCACCCGCCACTTCCGAATCCTCAGCACAAGGAGCGCACCATGCCAAGAATAACCAATAAGCTGCTGGCGCTGTTGGGCGTCGCCGCCCTGGCGACAATCACTGCCAGTTTCGTGTTCTGGTTCGCACCGGCCATGGCGGCGGACGCCCTCGGTGCCACCGCCACCACGGTCACCGCCGAGTCCGTAGGCTGGGGCTATGTGGCGGCGGCACTCGCCACCGGGTTGTCGGCCCTGGGCGCCGGTTACGCCGTCGCCGGTGTCGGCAGCGCCGCGATCGGCGCCCTGGCGGAGAAGCCGGAATTGCTGGGTCGCGTATTGATCATGGTGGGTCTGGCGGAAGGCATCGCGATCTACGGATTGATCATTTCCATCCTTATTCTAAACAAGGTACTGTGAACCATGAGAACCCCGCTGTTCATCGGTGACGACATCAGTGCCGCGGGATTTCGCCTGTCGGGAACACGCATTCGTTCGCCGTTGCCGGAGGAATTGGCGCAGACCCTGGCCTGGGCCAACCAGGAGGCATCGCTGATCATGATCAGCGCCGGCTATGCCGCCTTGCTGCCGCCGGCGCAACTCCAGGTGTACCTGACGCAGGAAACGCCGCTCTTCGTCGTCATTCCGGATATACGCAGCCCGGTAGATGCGTCGCATCTGACCGCCGCACTGCGCTCCCAACTGGGAGTTCTGGGATGACCCTGCCCTCCAGCATTATTAACGCCCAAGTACAGCGTCTACTGGATGTGGTCCATGAGTTTGAAATACAACAGCGACAGTCAATCATCACCCAGGCGCAACAAGAAGCGCAAACCATTGTGCGTCGCGCGTTCCATGATGCTCGCCTGCAGGTACGCGAAGAAAATGCGCGCAATCGCGAGCGCCAGCAACAGGAAACGGCGCGCGCCCGGGCGCGGCATCACACCGCCATCAAGCAACTGCAGCATACACTTGACCAGGAGTTTCTGCGCAGTGCCTGGCTGCAACTGGAAACCAGCTTGCGTCAATGCTGGCAGCAAGCGCAGGCGCGCAAAGCCTGGATCGGCAACATGCTCAATCTGGGCGCAAAAGCCCTGCCGGTAAGCCAGTGGCGCATTGAGCTGGCACCCGGTTACAGCGATGCCGACCTGCAATACATCACGCAACAAGTGCACGTGGTGACCGGTCAGGAACCGGAACTGCGTGATGCCGCCAGCAGTGACGCCGGCATGCTGATTCAAACCATGGGTGCCGTGGTTGATGGTTCGCTGACGGGTTTACTGCTGGATCGCCCGACCATCGAAGCGCAATTGCTGGCAGCTTATCATGCGGCACAGGTGCCAACACCTGACACGGACACGCCATGAGCAACAGAAATCAGGCGGTCATCAATTGGATCAGCGGACCGGTGTTGCGCGCCCACACCCGGGATGCCTTCACCGTGTATGAAGCGGTGCTGGTCGGCGTTCAGGCGCTGCTCGGCGAAGTTATTCGTATCGAGGAGGATCTGGTCGTGGTGCAGGTCTACGAAGACACCAGCGGCATGCGTCCCGGTGATGTGGTCGTCGGTACCGGCATGCCGCTGTCGGTAAAACTCGGACCTTATATCCTGGGCCACATCTTCGATGGCTTGTTGCGTCCCTTGCATCACGCCACCGATAAATTCATCGGCCCCGGTATGCGCAGCGCGCGTCCGGCGCGCTTCATGTTCGAACCTGGCGTAAACCTCGGACAACAGCTGACACCGGGCGCCAGTCTGGGCACGGTGCGTCAAGACGGCGGGCACAATCAGGTATGTCTGCTGGCGCCCGATGTGTCGGGAACCGTCACCAGTATCAAGACGGGTGGCACCTACCTTGACAATGAATGCATCGCCGTCCTCGAAGATGCCGCCGGCCGGCCCCATGAGATTCATATGAACCACTGGTGGTCGATACGTAAACCCCGGCCGGTCAGTGAACGCCAGGCCGCCACCGGCCCACTGTTCACCGGACAACGCATTCTGGACAGCCTGTTCCCGATCGCCAACGGCGGGCGCGCCGCCATGCCCGGCGGCTTCGGTACCGGCAAAACTATTTTGCAGGAAACCCTGGCGAAGTGGTGTGACGCGGATGTCATCATTTACGTGGGTTGCGGTGAACGCGGCAATGAAATGGCCGGGGTTCTGGCGGAATTACCGACCCTGGAAGATCCACGCACCGGTCGCCCGTTGATGGAACGTACGGTAATCATCGCCAACACTTCCAACATGCCGGTTGCGGCGCGGGAAGCGAGTATTTACACGGGCGTCACCGTCGCCGAATATTTCCGTGATCAAGGACTGCGCGTTGCGCTGATGGCCGATTCCACCAGCCGCTGGGCGGAAGCACTGCGCGAAGTATCAGGCCGCCTCGGAGAATTGCCCAGCGAGGCCGGGTACCCGGCTTATCTCAGCAGCCGGCTCGCGGAATTTTATGAGCGGGCGGCGCAGGTGCGCACTCTGGGAGGCGCCACCGGCGCATTGAGCATCATTGGCGCGGTGAGTCCCCCATCGGCGGATTTTTCCGAACCGGTGACCACACACACCAAACGCTATGTGCGCGCATTCTGGGCTTTGGATGCCACGCGGGCGCAGGCGCGCTTTTATCCGGCGATCCATCCACTGCAATCCTATTCCGGCGATATCGAGGAACTGGTGGATTTTTGGCGGCAACACGATCATCCCCATTGGTTGCAGCAGCGGCGGCGTTTTCTCACCATTCTGGAACAGCAGTCCCATCTGGAACGCATGGCGCGCATTGTCGGCAAGGATGCCCTGCCGCCGCGCCAACAGCATATATTATTGTGCGCGGATATCATCAACGATGCCTTCCTGCGCCAGTCGGCCTTTTCCGACAATGACCGCTACTGCTCACCGCAACGGCAATCCCTGATGATGCAACTCATCGATCGCTTCATCGATCTCACCTTACAGGTAATCGACGCCGACATCCCCATGGACGCCATTTATGCCCTGCCCGTGCTGCGGCGCCTGCGGCGTATGAATGAAGACATCGACGATCGGCATCTGGAACAACTGCGCGCGTTGTCCCAGGATCTGGAGGCCGCGTGCGCGCAACTGCGGCAACGGAGTCACGCCGATGAAACCTGAGATTGCCAGCATCGGCGCCGCCACGCGCATCGACGGTCCGTTGATATACCTGCGGCGCAATATCAATGTCGGCTTCAATGAAGCGGTAGAGGTGGTGGACGCCCGGGGGCGCGTGCGCCTGGGCAGGGTCGCGGAACTGGATGATGACACCATCATCGTCGAGGTCCTTGAGTCCACCGCCGGACTCTCTCTGCCCGATACCCGGGTGCGTTTTCAGGGCGAACCGCTGCACTTCAATGTTGGCCCCGATATCCTGGGTCGGATTCTCGACGGCGTGGGTCGCCCCCTGGATCACGGCCCACCGGTGTCCGCAGTGCGTCGGTTACGCATCGATGGCATGTCCATCAATCCTGCGGCGCGCGCCCAGCCGCGGGACTTCATTGAAACCGGCGTTTCCGCCATCGATTTAATGAACTCCCTGGTCAGGGGTCAGAAACTGCCCTTGTTCTCCGGCGGCGGCTTGCCACATGATCGTCTGGCCACCGCCATCGCGCATCAAGCCCGCCTGCGCGATGAAGCCAGCGGTGGTTTTGCCGTGGTGTTCGCCGCCATCGGCGTACCCTACGACACCGCGGACCGTTTTCGCGAGGCGATGCAGAACAGCGGCACCCTGGAACATACCGTGTTGTTCCTGAATCTTGCCTCCGACTCCAGCACTCAACGCCTGTTAACGCCGCGTTACGCACTCACCGCCGCGGAATATCTGGCATTTATCGAAGGCCGGCATGTGTTGGTGATTCTCACCGACATGACTAATTACTGCGAGGCTTTACGCGAAGTTTCCGCCAGCCACGGTGACATTCCCAGTCGCAAGGGCTACCCCGGCTTCATGTACTCCGATTTGGCGTCACTATTCGAACGCGCCGGCTGTATTGACGGCCTGCCCGGCTCCCTCACACAATTACCGATTTTGACCATGCCCGCCGATGATATTACGCATCCGATACCCGATCTCTCCGGTTACATTACCGAAGGTCAGATCGTCCTGGATCGGGATCTGGACCGGCGCGATATTTATCCGCCGATCAAAGTCCTGCCCAGCCTGTCACGTCTGATGAAAGACGGCACCGGCGGCCACTATACCCATGAGGATCACCCGGCGCTGTCCAACCAGTTGTATGCCGCTTATGCCCGCGCCATCCATGTACGCGTACTCGCCAGCGTCATGGGTACCGAAGGTTTGGCGGAGGTGGATCGGTTGTTCCTGGAATTTGGTGACCACTTCGAACAGAAACTGGTGCACCAGACCGCCGCCCGCAGCTTGGAGCAAAGCATGAGCATTGGCTGGGAATTGCTGCGTAAGTTACCGCCGGCGGAGCTGACACGACTCAATGACGCTCAGATCAAGCGTCACATCCGTGAGGAGACTCCGAAATAATGTTGAGCAGCGAACGTGTCGCCACCCGCTCGGCGCTGATCCAGCTCAAGGAAGAACAGGCTGTGGTGCAGGAAGCCTATGATTTCCTCGATGAGAAACGCTTGTTGCTGGCGGCGGAGCTGCTGCGTCAACTGCGCCACTATGAAGACCTCATGGCACAGTACGCGCTGCTGCATGAGCAGGCGCACCAAGCGTTACAGGCCGCGGTGCAGCGTCACGGATTGCACGGTGTACAGGTCTATCCCGCCCGGTTTCTGGAGGACGCCCGTATCACGCGCCAACGTTCGCGTTTTATGGGTGTCAATCTGATACGCAGCGACCTGCAACTGCCGGAAATGACCGCGCCGGACATTGTGAGCTATCGCTCGCCGGAAGCGGAGACCTGCCGTGAATTGTTTCTGCAACTGGCGCGTCACAATACGGTGCTTGCCGCCTTGTCCGGCAACCTGCACCGGTTGCTGGCGGAATATCAACGCACCCAGCGCCGCGCACGCGCGCTGGAAAATGTCATCATGCCGGAGATCGCCAATGATCTGCGCATCATCAGCCACCAGCTCGAAGAACACGATCAGGAAGACGTGCTGCGGGCGCACATGCGGCGCTAACATAGCGCGCAAGATGTCATTGGCAGACGACCTCGTCACACCTACCATAATCACGCTCAGTTGCGCGCCATCAAATGTAAATATTTGTGTCTATATAAAAGCAGCCGCAGGCTTTTCACCACGAGCACTGAAACGACCCAGCGCTCGATTTAAATTGTTACCGATAAATTGAATTGCACCTTCATACTCACCCATTCAATAAATCTTAAACTATACTTAGCCTCCTGTAAGCCTAGGCGCGTAAGCATGTTACTTTGCCGACGTCATTAAAATATTATGGGATTATTCATGTCTGAATTACAACATGACATTCGCCCCTCTCTCATGCCGGTGTCATTCATCAAGGGCCAGCAATTCACCGGCGTTGTCGACCTGCTGCCCGATGCGATTTTTGCCGTCGACCTGGAGGGAAGAGTGATCGCCTGGAATCATGCACTGGAAACAATGACCGGCGTATCACGAACCGCCATGATGGGCAAAACATCCACTGAGTACACCACGGCATTGTACCGGGAGCGGCAGGACTCACTGGTGGATTATCTACTGACGGGCACGCGGGAGATAGGTGATGAATTTGAGAATATCAGCGTTGAAACCCAAAGCATTAGCGCGGAACAATGGCTGCCGGTAATGAATAGCGGCCACGGCGGATGGGCACGGCTTGATGCATCGTTGCTGCTGGCGGGTGATGGCAATAGTTATGGTGCTATTCAGACCATCCGGGATATTTCCCAGAAAAAGCACACCGAGCGCGCACTAAAACGTGTCAATCGCGCTCTGGGCGCACTGAGCGAGGTCAACCAGGCGATGTTGCACGCGCAGAGCGAGGGCGCCTTCCTGCAAAAAATCGTCGATATCATCGTGCATAATCAAGGCTACCACCATGCGTGGATAGCCTATATCGAGGATGCGGCCACCGACAGACTGCGGATCATGGCGTACGCGGGACTCACCAACGACGCCAGGGATGTCAGGACAATTTGCCAGGAAAAGAACTTCGGTTGCGGCCCGGTGGGATCGGCGCTTGACACGAATACTCACTTCATCGTCCGCAACATAAAGCGCCGGCACGGCTGTGAAAAATGTTGGCAGCATGCCACCGATAGCGGATATAAGTCTACCATTTCCCTGCCGTTAATCAATGACGACACCCCCTATGCCGTGCTCAATATTTATGCGTGCGACGAAGACGCCTTTGACAGCGAAGAAGTGAATTTGTTGACGCGCCTGGCGAGTGACCTTACATTCGGCATCATTTCGTTACGCACGCGCGCGGAACGTGACACGATGTTATCCGCGTTGCGCAGCGCCCATGATCATCTGGAACATAAAGTGTCCGAACGCACACGGGAACTCACGACTGCCAACACCCGGCTGCTGGAACTGGATCGCCTGAAATCCATGTTTATCGCTTCCATGTCGCACGAATTACGCACTCCACTCAACTCCATCATCGGTTTCAGCGGCATCATGCTTAAAGGCATGTCGGGCGTCATATCTGACAAGCAACGCGAACACCTCGAGCGGGTATACGGTTCCGGAAAACACCTGCTGGAACTTATCAGCGACGTGATCGACATCGCTAAAATTGAAGGCGATAGAATTGAGGTTTTTCCCTCCCACATCAGCCTGAAGGATATTTTCAGCGAAGTGTCGGCGGCCTTCTCGAAACAGGCGCTCCGCAAGAACCTCACGCTGCAATTTGAAAATGCACATGGTATTGCGTTGTTTTCCGACAGAAAACGCCTGACGCAAGTGATCAGCAATCTCGTCAGCAATGCGATCAAATACACGGAACATGGCTCGGTATCCGTGACAGCAGCAGAATACTTTGAGTTAGTCACGATTACAGTATCTGACACGGGAATCGGCATCATGCACGACGACATGCCGAAACTGTTCGTGGCATTCGAACGCATTGACACACACCTGAAAATCAAAGAGGGTGGCGCCGGCCTGGGCCTTTACCTCACCGAAAAACTCGTTACCGAAATCTTAAAGGGTGACATTCACGTGGCAAGCGAACACGGAATCGGCAGTACATTTTCGATCCGCATCGCGAAAGATTTACGCGAATCGTAACCTCTATGGAGCCCATAGTGAAAAAAAAAATACTGATTATCGAAGACAACGAAAACAACATGGAGCTCATGAGCTTCATCTTAAAAAACAGCGGCTATCACGTATTAAAGGCATTTCGCGGCCATGACGGCATCGAAATGGCACGCACCGACGATCCTGACTTGGTGCTACTGGATATCCAGTTGCCGGACATCGACGGCTTTCAAGTACTCAAGGCGATCCGCGAACAACAGGGGACCGCAAACATGCGCGTTATCGCCGTCACCTCTTACGCCATGACCGGAGATGGCCGAAAACTTCTGCACGCCGGCTGTAACGGATATATCGAGAAGCCAATCGACACCGACCTGATCGTCCGCCAGGTCGAAGAAGTCCTGATGTCATGACTACATCGCCGGCTCAATCGGGCACCTTGCCCACGAAGACGCATACATCCACTACTCGCGATCCCGGCTTTGTGGCACTACCGATCGCCATGTCGGCGCTACTCATATTTTCCGCCAACTACAGCTTCCTGTTGTTTCATACTTTGGCCGAACTGTTTTCCATTGTAGTGGCCGTACTGTTAAGCGTCGTCGCATGGCAAATGTATTTCTTTACGAAAAACAACTTTCTCGTATTTCTTGGCAGCGGCTATTTCTGGGTAGGGGTTCTGGATTTAATGCATACTCTCGCTTACAAAGGGATGAATATATTTCCATCCGTTGTCGACTCCAATCCCTCCGTGCAATTGTGGCTTGGATCCCGATACCTCGAAAGCTCGATATTGCTTTGTGCTCCGCTTTTTCTCACCAGAACGGTGTCACGTCACATGGCGTTCGCAGTGTTCGCGGTTATCGCCATCGCCATATTCACCCTGGTCATGAACGGTAACTTCCCTCTTGGCTTCATCGAGGGTCAGGGACTTACCGCATTCAAAATCAATAGTGAATATGTCATCATCACCCTGTTGGCCGTTGCCATCAGCATGCTCTGGCAACGAAGAAATTTCATTGAGCCCGGCATGCTAAAACTGATGATCGCCTCAATCGTCCTGACCATGGGAGCGGAGCTCGCGTTCACCTTTTATGTGAGCGTATATGGACTTTCCAATATTGTCGGTCACATATTCAAACTGTGCTCCTACTGGCTGATATATGTCGCGGTGGTACGCACCTGTTTGCAACAGCCATTTACCGCAATGGCCCGTGACGTAAGCACTTATGAGGCCATTCCGGATGCCACCTTGGCCATTGATAACGCGGGTATTATCTATCAAGCCAATCAGGCAAGCCTGGCGCTGGCCGGGCTGGAAAGAAATAAAATCGTGGGGAAACACTGCCATGCGGTGTTGCATCCGGGATCGACACCGGCAGCGGAGTGCCCGGTATGTCTGCACATACAAGACCGGCGCCCGGTAGACAAATTGACGCTGCACCACCCGCAGCGGGACATCTGGTTCGAATATACTCTGGCGCCGGTCGTCACCGGCCGGGAAGTGACCGGCATGGTGCAAACGGTACGTGATTTAACGGTGCAACATAAAGCGGAATTCGCTCTCAAAGAAGCGTACGACTCCATGGAAAATCAAGTACGCGCACGCACCATGGATCTGGTGACCGCCAATAATAAATTGCAGGAGCTTGACAGATTGAAATCAATGTTCATCGCCAGCATGTCGCATGAACTGCGCACGCCGCTGAATTCGATCATAGGCTTTACCGGCATCATGCTCAAGGGAATGACAGGAACATTGAACAACGCGCAAAATGATCAACTGGGACGTGTACGCGCCTCGGCTCAGCATCTACTGGCTCTGATTTCGGATATCATCGATATTTCAAAAATTGAAGCCGGACGCGTCGAAGTCAGCCTGGAGCCGGTAAATCTGCATCAAACCATGAATGAAGCGATGAGTAATGTGAAAACCCTTCTGGACGGCAGAGGGATCGAATTGCACATCGAGGTACCGGAAGATATAGACCTGCATACGGACCGAGTTCGTCTCAGGCAGGTACTGATCAACATTCTAAGCAACGCGGCAAAATACACTGAACAAGGAACGATTCATGTCAATGCCGTTCGCGAAATGCAGAGCATCAGAATAGACGTGCAGGATACCGGAGTGGGTATCGATAGCAAGGACATGGAACGTCTGTTCGAGCCTTTTGAACGGGTAAATAATTCACTTTCAGTTAAATCCGGAGGTACCGGACTCGGCTTGTATTTGACAAAAAAACTGCTCTCCGAGGTTTTGCGTGGAAATATTCACGCAACCAGTAATCCCGGACAAGGATCATGTTTTACGATTACGTTACCCACTGATCAAGTGTCCGCCGGGTCGGAACACCTGGTCAATCGCTCAGGAGCCATGGCAAATGAAACGCACTCTTATCATTGAAGACAATGACAATAATATGGAATTGATCACGTACATCCTGAGAAACTCCGGCTACGAAACCCTACGCGCTTACACCGGCATGGATGGCGTACGCATGGCCATCGAAGAACAACCCGATATGGTAATCCTGGATATTCAGCTTCCGGACATCGAAGGTACCGAGGTGATAAAACGTATCAGGGCTCACAAATGCGGCAGAACCGTCCCCGTGGTCGCCATGACCTCGTATGCCATGGCCGGAGACCGGGAAAAATTGCTGGCATCGGGCTGCAATGCGTACATTGAGAAACCAATTGATCCGGAGCGCGTGGTGGCGCAAATAGAGGCTGTTTACAGGAAATCCGTCACATGAATATCATGATTGTCGAAGATACGGAAGATTCACGAGTACTGTTGCGTGACTACTTCGAAGCCGCGGGCGAGTCCGCGGTTACCGCTGTAGATGGGCTCGAAGCTTTGGGGAAAATTCGGGCACACCAGCCGGACATCATCATATCCGACATCCTGATGCCGCGCATGGATGGCTTTGAACTGTGCAGAACAGTCAAATCGGACCCCGCGATCGAACACATTCCGTTTATCTTTTACACAGCGACCTATACGGAAGAGCGGGATAAAAAACTGGCGCTGGCCCTGGGCGCACAGCACTTCATGATAAAGCCGGAGTTACCGGAAGTTTTACATGAGGTCGTTAAAAACGTAAAGCTGGATACACATTCGAACAATCATGTGTCGCTCAGCGAAAATGAATTTGAAAGCTTTCACAAAAGCGTGATGGCGGACAAGCTTAATAAAAAGGTCAGTGAGCTGGTTGCGGAAACCGCCTTGCTGGACAAGAAAGAACAGCAATTAAGCCTGGTGGTAAACGCCATTCCGGCGCTCGTATCGCATGTCGACAAAGACATGCGCTATAAATATGTCAACGATACTTACGAAAAATGGCATGGCATAAGATGCAAAGAAATGATCGGACGCAAGGTACGGGACGTAATCGGAGAAGAAAACTGGATCACCGTGGAACCTCACATTCAAACTGCATTACGTGGGGAGTTGGTCGAGTATGAGGCGGAAATGGTCTTTCAGAGGCAGGGGACGCGGCATGTATGGGTAAGGTATGTCCCCGATATCGGGGCGGACGGCTGCGTCAACGGCTTTGTCGTGGTAATCAACGATATCAGCGACCGAGTTAAAATGGAGAAAGAAAAAGAAACTTTGCAGAAACAATTGTTGCAGGCGCAGAAAATGGAAGCTATCGGGCAACTTGCCGGAGGTATCGCGCATGATTTTAACAACATACTAACGTGTATCGTCGGTTATTCCGATCTCGCTTATGCGGGCATTAAAGATCGCGACAAAAGGAATGCCGAATATCTCAGCGAAGTTATCGAAGGAGGACGCCGTGCAAAGGAACTGGTGGCGCAACTTCTGGAGTTCAGTCGGGGCACGATTCAGGAAACCCAGGTCTTGAATCTTGAAACCGCGGTCGATGACGCGCTCCGCCTCACGAAAAAACTGATGCCAACCTCCGTCATTATCGAGTTTCAAAAGCCCTGGGAAATTTACCGCGTCAAAATCAACCCGATACAGTTACAACAAGTTCTGATGAACTTGTGCATTAACGCGCGTGACGCCATGGACTGGCAGGGAACAATTACTATCAAAATCAGCATGCACGACTACAATACCGGCACTTGCGCGTCCTGTGGCGCAGAGGTCAGAGGACGGTATGTCGGCTTATCAGTGCAGGATATCGGAACCGGACTGCCTGAGGGCGTCGTGGGGAAAATATTTCAGCCGTTTTACACCACCAAGGAGGCGGGAAAAGGCAGCGGCATGGGACTATCGGTAGTACATGGCATCATGCACGACGCCAACGGCCACATACTGGTGACCACCGCCCACGGCGCGGGTTCCAAATTTGTATTGCTGTTCCCAACGTTGGTCCAAGGCGCAGTAGTTATTGAAAATAGTCCCGTCGCTTTCACGCGAATGGCTAGGGCAACAAAAGGCGTTAGAATCATGGTAATTGATGATGAAATAAGCATCGGCAATTATCTTCGGGAATTGTTGGCCCTGTACGGCCATGAAGTTGATGTCTTTTACGATCCGGCGGAGGCGCTGGCGGCATTCAAGGAAAGACCCAATGACTATAAGTTGGTCTTGACGGACTATATCATGCCGACGATGTCGGGACTGGAACTGGCAATCCAACTCAGACATTATAATAACAATGCGGCAATAATGTTGTGTACTGGTTTCAGTGACAAAATCACTGAAGATCAAATCCGGGAATCGGGTATCTCGTATTATTTCACCAAGCCATTTTCCTCAAAAATGCTGCTCGACAAAGTGCAGGAACTGGTATCCTGATTTGCCGGGATCACAAACTGCGACGGCCGCGCACCGGGAATTTTTTATGTTTGCGCGATCGCGCCATGAGTGTAGGATGCGCCTATCGTCAAATTCAAAGGAAGTTACCATGTCCGAGCAAATCGCCAAACAATGGCTCCACGACTCCGCCACCACCGCGACCCGCAGAGACCACTCAGCGCACATGGACCTGATTTCTAAACGCGTGAATCTTGTGGGCGTGCCAGGATTTGACTTCATTGGTCATGAACAATGGTCCGCCCAATGTTTGCACGAATTTACCAACAACATTATCAAGAGCGTGCGTTACCAGGGCTTTAAACTGCTGGCGGCAACCGATGCGCGCATCATGTTCAAGACTTTTGAAACGGTTGAGGCCACCGACGGGCAGGTCAATGCCCAAGGCATCGAGGTGTTACTGGAAAAAGAACAAGACGGTAAATGGCGCCTGGTGCAAGAACGCATCCTGCCCGCCGATGAAACCGAACATGACCGATTACTGCATTGAGCGAAGCCCGACCGCCATGACGGAACCATCACCACCGCTGATACCGGACCCGAGCCAACTGCTCAAACTGGCGCGCTACCAAATGCCTTTCGGAAAATACTCGGGCCGTCTGTTGATTGATTTACCGGAACCCTATGTGGTCTGGTTCGCGCGCAAGGGATTTCCGGACGGCGAATTGGGCAGATTGATGCAGATCGTTTATGAGATAAAAGTAAACGGGCTGGAGCACTTGTTGCAGCCGTTGCGCAATTAAAACGAAACTTTATATAAAACCGCTCGGTTATCTCCATTCAATTAAATACCTTCACAATACTTTAGGACCTGGCGCACAGTTTCACCCCTTCGTTTATATAAGTCTTTTAAACATCGTTATACCTGATATCGCACAAACCACGCTCAAACAGCCCTAAGCTGATGGATTACCTTGGGTTTCCCATCCCCCCGCAGGATTTTCAATATATTGATTTCATAGAACAATTGACATTCTTAAACAAATTGATTGTGGAGAATCGTTAATCCTTGGACGAAAACCCTGGCTGGAAAAGGTGTTTTATAAATTCCTGATCCAAGGGGGCCGGCGGGCGGCTGGTCGAGTCAGGTTTACGTTGTGGTCACATACACCAATCTGAAATCTCACGACAGCGCGCTCGCAAGCCATTTCTGAAACACGTTCTTACCGGGCGGAGTAGAAAGTGTTGCAGTTCAGGTGGAAAGTCATCGGCGGTTCCAGTAACCGAGTATTACAGCCTGCAAGCCTGTCGGCGGCCCGGGCGGTGGTGCGCTTGGCTGCCTGGCGTTCGCAAAAAATTGTCGCCCTGCTGCTGTGCGCCGGCCTGTGCCTGCCCGTTCTCGCCGAGGCCGCGTGGTATAACCCCGGTTGGCAAAACCGCAAGACCATCACGCTGAACGGCGGCCAGATCACCGGCAACCTCACGAATTTTCCTGTGCTGATCTCTTTAACTGACACCGATATCAGCGCCAGTGCCCAAGCCAGCGGCAATGACATCCTGTTTACCGACAGCGATGGTACCACCAAACTGAATCATGAAATCGAGCGTTATGTCACCGGATCAGGACTGGTCCTTGCCTGGGTGCGCATCCCCACCCTGAGCGCCGGCAGCGACAAAACCCTCTATATCTATTATGGCAATGCCGGCGCCGCCAACCAGCAAAACGGCACCGGCGTCTGGGATGGCAATTACAGAGCGGTATGGCATCTGGACGAAAACACCTCGGACGAAACGAGCGTCACCAACATGCACCAGGACGCCACCAGCAACAACCAGGACGCGGATCAGCACAATGGCGTCGATGCCAATGCCAGGATCTACCGAGGTCAGGATCTGGACGGCAGCAATGATGATATCGACACTAATATCGCCAGCAGCAGCCTCACCAACTTCACCTACAGCGCATGGTTCCGTGCCGACAATGCCGGCGCTATTGGCAATGATTCCGTCGCCCAGCGCGTACTGACCCAACGCCGTTCCAGCAGCGGTACCAGATTCGCCATGGGTATCAATAACAACCGGTTTTCCATTTTCTGGTCCGACGGCAACAGCAATTTGCTGCAAGGCTCGACCACGCTCAATAACAGTTCCTATTACTATGGCACCGTCACCTACAACGGCACCACCCTCTATGTGTATCTCAATGGCAACCAGGAAGCCACCGCTTCGGAAGGCAGCATGACCGCCGGCAGCGCGGATACCATTATGATCGGCGCCCAATCACCGGGCAATCGTGAATTCAACGGCATGGTGGATGAAGTGCGTATTTCCGCCGCCGCCCGCAGCGCCAATTGGGTCAAGACCGAGTATAACAACCAGAACAACCCAGGCATCGGCGGCTTTATCAAAACCCTGGGCGCCCAGCAGTCCGACGGTACCGCGCCGGCCACCATCAGCGATCTGGCCAGTGGCGTGGTCACCGATCTTTCGGTGCAACTGACCTGGACGGCACCGGGGGATGACAACACCACCGGCACCGCCACCAGTTATGACATCCGTTACCGCACGGATACGCCGCTCAACGCCGGTAACTGGGTCACCTCGACCGTAGCGGCCGGCGCACCGGCACCGGCACTTGCGGGCAGCAGCGAGAGCTTTACCGTTACCGGACTCAGCTCCGACACTTTGTACTATTTTGCCATCAAAACCGGTGATGAAGTCGTCAATTGGTCCGGCGTTTCCAATTCAATAGGTGTCACCACTTTGGTTGACAATGTTGCGCCGTCAACGGTATCCAATCTGGCGGTGACCAACGTCTGGGACACCAGTATCCAACTTACCTGGAGCGCACCCGGGGACAGCGGCAACATCGGTACCGCTTCCTACTATGATGTGCGTTATCGCACCGACGCGCCGATCACTGCCGCCAACTGGGGCAATGCCACACCGGTTACCGGTGAACCCGTACCCAGCGTGGCCGGCAGTCCCGAATCCTTTATCGTCACCGGTTTAAGTTCCGGCGTTACCTACTACTTTGCGTTGCGCAGTCTGGACGAAGCTTTTAATTGGTCCGCGGTATCCAATTCTCCCAGTGGCACCACATCGGGTGTCGACGGTTTCGCACCGGGACAAATCACCAATTTATCCACGATCGGCACCCCCACCAGTGGTACGATTTATCTGACCTGGACCGCTCCCGGGGATGACGCCTATACGGGCACCGCCGCCAGCTACGACCTCCGCTATGCCACGGCGACGATTACCGCGGCCAACTGGGCCAGCGCCACCCAGGTAACGGGCGAGCCGACACCACAACTGGCGGGCAATACCGAGTTTTTTGCCGTATCCAATCTCAACCCCGCAACCAAATACTACTTTGCCATCATCGCTCGGGATGAAGCCGCCAACAGCGCGCCGCTATCCAACAACGCCAGTAACACTACCGCGGCAGCGACCACCGGCACCATCGTCATCCTGCATCCCTCGGGTACCGCTGCCGGCGACTCCGCCACTTATAACGGCGCCAGCGCGGTCACCGCCCTGGATACCAATGATGGCAGCAGCACCTATGGATACTCCGGCAACTCGGACACGGACTATTACCTGAATATCGATGACACCACGCTCAAAGGCGATATCAATTCCGTAACCGTGAAGGTTTATGTGGCCAAAAATAATTTCGAGGACAACAGCTTCAGCTTCCGGATCGGCGTCGACGTCAACGGCAGCCAGAATTTCAGTGGCAGTTTGTCCCACGGCAGCACCACCTACAGCCAGTACAGCGGCAACACCTTAACCAAAAGTCCTGCCACCGGTCAGGCCTGGAGCTGGCCGGAAATCAACAATCTGATTGCCATTCTGGATCATAGTGACAGCGACAATATGCGTCTTACCGAGCTCTATGTGGAGGTGGATTACAATCCGGCGGATACCTCACCACCGGCCCAGATCACCAACCTGGCGACTACCGCCAGCACTGACAATACGGTCACCTTAACCTGGACCGCCCCCGGTGACGATGGCATCAGCGGCACTGCCAGCAGTTACGATATTCGCTATGCCACCACGCCGATCACCAGCGCCAACTGGAACAGTGCCACGCAGGTCACCGGCGAACCGTTGCCGGCGGCGCCAGGCACGGCCCAAACCTTCACCGTCAGCGGTCTGGCGGCCAATACCTTGTATTACTTCGCCATTCGCGCCAAGGACGAAGTACCAAATATCAGCGCTTTATCCAACATCGCGTCGGCAACGACCACCGCGGTGGTCAGCATAGATTTATCGCTCACCAATAGCGTTAGTACCGGCACTCCGTTGGTAGGCGGCAATGTGAGCTTCACCCTGGCCCTGTCCAACACCGGGGCCATCGAAAGCACCAATGTCACCGTACAGGATTTATTGCCCAGCGGTTATACGTTCGTCAGCGCCACGCCCAGCCAGGGCAGCTACCTTTCCGTTACCGGGCTGTGGACGGTAGGCACTATCGCCAGCGCCGCCTCCGCCACCCTGGATATCGTTGCTACGGTCAAGGGTAGTGGCGTTTACAATAATTACGCCCAGGTAAACACCGCGGACCAACTCGATGTCGACTCCATACCAGGCAATAACAGCACCACCGAAGACGATGATGCCAGCCGTTCAACCACACCGGTAGCGCGCATTGACTTGTCGATGGGTGCGACCGTGGATAACAATACACCCAATGTCGGCAGCAATGTCACATTTTCCCTGACGTTGAGCAACGTCGCCGGCCTCAGCAACGCCAGCAATGTCTCGGTCACCGATCTGCTGCCCAGCGGCTATGGTTTTGTCAGCGCCACCCCCAGCCAGGGGACCTATAACAGCGGCACCGGCGTGTGGACCGTTACTACCGTCAACGCCGGCGCCAGCGCCACTTTGAATATCGTGGCCACGGTCCTGGGTAGCGGCGTTTACAGCAATTTCACCCAGGTCACGGCGGCGGACCAAACGGATGTCGACTCCGTTGCCGCCAACGGCAGCAACGCGGAAGATGACAATGTCACATTGCCGGTACTGCCGGTAGCGCGCATCGATCTGTCGTTGACCAACACCGTCAGCAACGCCACGCCCAATGTGGGCGGTAACGTGACCTTTACCTTGAATATTGCCAATGCCACGGCCTTGAGCACCGCCACCAATGTGGTGGTAATCGATTTCCTGCCCGCCGGTTACAGTTTTGTCAGCGCCGCGGGTACCGGTACCTATAATGCCGGCTCCGGCGTCTGGACCGTTGGTACGGTGACCGCCGGCGCCGCGGTCAGTCTTGATATCGTAGCCACGGTGATGCCCGGTGGCAGCTACAGCAATTTCGCGCAGGTTACGGGCGCCGACCAGACCGATGTGGATTCCGTGCCCAATAACGGCAACAATGGTGAAGACGACAATGTCACCCGTACTACGGCACCGATCGCCACCGTGGATCTGGCGTTGACAAAAATCGTCAGCAACACCAATCCTAACGTTGGCAGCGATGTTACCTTCACTCTCACGCTGAGCAATGCCGCGGGACTGAGCGCTGCCACCAATGTCCAGGTCACAGACCTCCTGCCCAGCGGCTACAATTACGTCAGCGACACCGGCGCTGGCGCCTATGTCGCGGGAACCGGCGTCTGGACCCTGGGTACGGTGGCGGCGGGAGCCAGCACCAGTATCGATATCGTGGCCACGGTACTGGGCAGCGGCAGTTACAGTAACTACGCGCAAGTCAGCGCCGTTGACCAGTACGACCGCGATTCCATTGCCAACAATAACAGCACCACCGAGGACGACGATGTCACCCTGGGCATTACACCCGCGGTATTAATTGACTTGTCGCTGCTGATGGGTGTGGACAATAGCGCACCGAACGTCGGCAACAATGTCATTTTCACGGTCACGGTGAGCAATACCACAGGCATGAGCAATGCCGGCAATGTGCAGGTCGTCGACCTGTTACCCAGCGGCTACACATTTGTCGGCGCCGCGCCGTCCCAAGGCGGTTATGCCGCCGGCTCCGGCGTCTGGACGGTGGGCGCGCTCAATGCCGGTAACAGCGCCACTTTGGTCATTACCGCAAGGGTACGAGGCAGTGGCACCTATCTCAATAAAGCGGAAGTTGCGGCCGCGGACCAACCTG
>JAHECY010000137.1 GCA_024641505.1 Gammaproteobacteria bacterium | reverse complement strand
CCCACCATGCCTGCTATTGAGCGCATCTCACGTTTGATTCATCCTTAATGACCGGTCGGATTGTTATGCACGTGGATCAGGATAAATCCGGTGGCGCAGGGAATAGCGACCGGATTTCTCAACACCCGTTGTCAATTCCACGGATAATAAAAAAACAGATTAGGCTGAAGTCCTTCATCGCCCACCGCCAAGTCAAACCGGTAGACCGCACCGGAACCGGTGACGAGGCGGATGCCGGAACCGTATACAAAGCGTGAATCCTGCCACAACTCATTCATGGTTTCGGCCACGGACCCGAATTCGGAAAAGAAAGCGAGCTGAATGCCGGTATGGGTGTCCCTCCATACGGAAAAATTGAAAGGCGTGGCATCGCGCACGAAGTTCATGCGATATTCGGCACCGATGGAGGCTACATGGGCGCCGTTGAAGCGTTCACCGGGAAACGCACGCAAACGGTTTACACCGCCCAGGGATGTTGCGGTACCGTGCGCGCGCTCATTGACGAAGTTGTCGATCACGGCGGCTTCCGTTGCCTGACATTGGGTGTCGCCGCTGTCGCACTCAAAGCCGAGTTCCTGGGCAATTGCGGTGCGGTCGGTATTGCCCTTTTTCCGGACATGCGCATCGGACTGAAAGATATTGAAAACCAGCGTGTCGGTGGTGAACATCGGCGTGAAAACAGTGGCATCCAGTTCGGTCACGAAATAGTCGGGATCGTTACCGCTGAGCGCCGGCCGATTCTGGTATCGAAGATTCGTTCTGACGCCTTTTCTGGCATCCTGGTAATCGTCGGTGAAATCCAGCTGCAGTCCCCAGCGGGTATCGTTATTCTTGAACTTGTAGGGATCGGCAAATTCCTGAATGGCGATTCCTTCGGGGTCGCGCACAGTGTCAAGTTCGCCGTTGGCATGACTGCGGTCAACGGACAAGGTGACACGCCGTTCAAAAAAAGTCAGATCCAGACCAAATCTACGTTGTTTTAAGGAGGTTATGTCCAGTAAAGTGTAGTCATCCTTGCCCGTATTCATACCACGGGCGTCATAGTAGTTCTGTTGTATGGAACTGAGGTTGAGCAATTCCGCGTGCACATACAGGTGTTTTTCGATCAATGGTATCTGATCCAGATTTAGATCCGTGCCCTTCACGTCGCCCGTTGCTTGCAGCAGGGTAAGATCGGTGGTACTGGCGAACATATTGGCAAAATGACCCAACAGAAAAAAGCCCTCACCGAGACCCGGCATGGAGTAGGGCAAGGGGGCAAGCAGGCGGCCGGAGGTCGTTGGAAATTGATCCTTGCGACGGTCGACCAACAGATCGCCGCCCGAGGCATTGGATACGAACAATACGGTGCCAAGCAATATTCCCGTCGCTCTACTACCGTATCCACCGACAGTGTTGTGGAGTTTGTTAAATGTGGTCATGGCATGGGTTCCTCTTTGAAATATTTTAAAGTGTCTAAACATTGCTTACGAAAGCCACGTGCCCGGCGGGAATAGTTGCGCGAGTGCACGGCGGATGGGAAAAGTATGGTGACGGGCTGTTTCTAACGTTTGTCATTCGGCACCGACAGTGTTTCCTATGTTTCAGTCGGAACAGGTCGCACTCCGGCGCAAGCGGCAATCTATTGCCACGCGGGTAGCCGGGTATGTGCCTATCGCTTCCAGTCACTGCGTGCCTGGCCTTGCGGCTGGTGTCAGGGCCGCCAGGCGCGAACCGGCAACGAACGAATATTTCCGAAAAAACAATAGGATGTGTGGCGCCAGCGGCTCGGTGCAGGGCTGCGGCACATGCTTTTGAAATAATTGAAACAAAGCGCAAAGTAACTGAAATTCGGCCTATAAGTTCCCGTGCTACCATAGTGAAAATTGAAAATAGAGCGCTGGTCCAGCCATGTCAAAACCAACCAAACTTAACGGCAGCCTGACAGGCCGAACACTGTTCTACATCGTCACCGGCCTGGTGCTTATTCTGGTGAGCACCAGTACGCTCAACTATGTTCTAACCCGGCAGGAAGTGGAGAAGAATCTGCGTATCCAGATGCAGGACCAGATTCAGCGTATTGGCCGCAGTCAGCAGGAAGTTCTGTTGCTGGGGAAAGACATGACCACGGCCATTCGCGAGATCGCCAAGCGCGAGCTCGGTTCCGCTTCGGCATACGATGTCGATAAGCGTTACCATGAGCTGTTTATGCGATATCCTGATGGCGCCATACGCAGTCGTCCGGAATATGGGGACGGGGCTTTGTACTCGACACTTTGGGCGCCGGCGACAACGCAGGACAACGCCATGTTTCGGCGTTTATTCGTTGTGTTCTATGATTTGTGTCAGCAGTACGGTCCGGTCGTGCGTACGCGATTCCTGAACCTGTATTACGTAGCGCGCAATGGCGCCAATATTGCCTATGATCCGGAAGTCCCGAGTTGGGTTTATGACGCGCCCGCCGATTATAATCCTACTGATCAAAATTGGGTAAACTACGGGTGGCCGGAAAACAATCCAAATCGCGCCACGCTGACTACGCCGCCGGAGCACGATCCCATACCCAACTTGGACATAGTGAGCATCATAACACCGCTGGATGTGCAGGGTGAGTATCTTGGTTCGGTTGGACTCACAATGCGCTATGACGTCCTGATCAACGAGTTTGGTAAAAGCATTATTCCGCAGTCGACCCAAGTGCTGTTTCGAAGAGACGGCGTACTCATAGCGCATAGCGAACACCGGCAGGAAATACTCGGGGGCGACGGCGAACTCAATATGCAACACCTGGGTGACGAACGGCTGGTAATGCTCTATGGGGCCGCGATCACAGCCAAAAATCTGCCAGAGGTTAGTTATAACAAGGCGACCAACAGTTATTACGCAGTCACGCGCCTGGAAGGCACGGATTGGTATACCGCTAATTTGGTACCCGCTTCCGTGGTGACCGACAAAGCTTCGGTTGCCGCGCAGTGGGTACTATGGTCCAGCTTCCTGTCACTGCTGCTTTTGGTAACCATGCTGGCAACGATTCTGAACCGGCAAGTTGCCCGGCCCTTGAAGAAGCTCGCGGCGACCGCGCAGCAAATCGCCGCCGGCGACCTAGATGTTCGCTTGACGGTAGAGCACGATGATGAGGTCGGCGACCTGACGACGGCAATTTCCCATATGGTCGGGCAATTGCAATTGCGAGATCATGCCAATACTGCTGAGAAAAATGAACTTGCCAATGCCTTGGAATCGACTCGTACCACGGAAATGCGTTTTCGGGCGCTGTTGGAATATGCGGCGGACGTGATTATCGTACTCGATGATGATGGCATTATGCGTTTTATTGCCCCTTCCGTCGAAAAAGCCACGGGTTTTACCATCGAGGAGTGGGCGGGTAGGCCCGGTATATCCGTGGTGCATCCGGATGATCAGGTCTTGGCTACACGTGCTTTGAGTCGCCTTATGATCAATCCTGATGAAATTGTTACAAATCTTGAATTTCGCATCCAGCACAAGGATGGTAGGTGGCAGTATTATTCCGCTACAGGTATCAACCAACTGAGTAACCAAACCGTACGCGGTATCGTAATCAATGCACACAATATAGACGAGAAAAAACGCCATGAAGAGGACATGCAAAAACAGCAGGAGGCATTGTATCAAAGTGAAAAACTTACCTCGATGGGAGCGTTGCTGGCTGGTGTGGCGCATGAATTGAATAATCCCTTGTCGGTCGTTGTCGGTTGGGCGCTGATGCTGGAAGCGGAGAGTACCGATGACCAGTCGCGTCATGCGCTGGAAAAGCTGCGCGGTTCCGCTGAGCGCTGTGCGCGCATTGTCAAAACGTTTCTGGCGATGGCAAAACATACCAAGCCGAAACGGGAAATCTGCAATATTAACGATATTATTTTTCTGGCGCTGGACATTACCAGCTACATTTTGCGCACCACCGGCGTGGAAGTTGTACAAGATATTGATCAAGAGCTGCCGGATATCAATGCGGATCCAGATCAATTGCACCAGGTATTCGTCAATCTGCTCATCAATGCGCAACAAGCGATGTCCACATGGCCGGGTGAAAGCCGTATCACGATCAATACACGTCATGACCCAATTACGAGAACGGTTACCGCAACAATCCACGATTCAGGGCCTGGCATTGCCGAAAATATCCGCACTATGATATTCGAACCGTTCTACACCACCAAGCCCTCCGGAACCGGCATTGGCCTTTCCGTCAGCCGCGGTTTGGTGCGGTCCAACAACGGTACCATCGAACTAGCCGCGCAGGTTTCCCCCGGCGCGGTGTTCAATGTATCCTTTCCGGTGGTGACTGAAGCCGACTTGCTGGACCAAAACCTGCTATCGGAGCAACGCACGACCACCACCACCACCACGCGTACGGTTCTGGTCGTGGACGACGAGCAGGACATCTGCGAAATCAGCGGCAAAATATTGAGAAACGAAGGGCATAAGGTATATTTGGCCGGTGATGCCAATCAAGCGTTGCGGTTAATCGAGGAATTACCCATCGACATAATCGTCAGCGACATGCGTATGCCGGGGCTTGACGGCCAGGGTTTGTATAGGATACTGACGACTGTTGCCCCGGTCCTGACACGCCGTATCATTTTTGTCACCGGCGATACCCTGAGTTACGATATTATGGCGTTTTTTAACGATGTGGGTTGCCCATACCTGGAAAAACCCATACATCCAAAAGAATTGGTGTCCATGATTGAATCAATGTCGATTGCCATGGCATTGGAATAAGTATAGGAGACCGGCAATGAATCCGTTAAACGCTGCACAAAGCGAAACCCTGCTGATCGTGGATGACGAACCGGATGTATGTGACATGCTGGCGATCTATTTACGGAAACAGGGATTCACCGTGCTTTGTGCCAACAGTGCCACCCAGGCTCGTGAGCAATTGAACACTGAGAATATCAATCTCATGGTGCTCGATATAAATATGCCGGGGGAGACCGGATTGGATTTTCTGCGGTCGTTACAGTTGCAAAACAGATTGCCGGTGGTGTTATTGACCGCCAATACAGATGTTGTGGACCGGGTGGTCGGCTTGGAGCTGGGTGCTGACGATTATCTTGGTAAACCATTTGATCCACGGGAACTGTTGGCACGCATACGCAGTGTGCTGCGTCGCACAAAACAGGCAGATGTGCAGGTCATCGCTGAGGTAGGTTTCGAGTCTAATACCGTAAAATTCGGTACTTGTACCTTGGATCTCAACGCACGGCGGCTCCACAATGCCATGGGGGAGGAACTTCCGCTTACCGCCATGGAGTTTGATGTATTGCAAGTATTCGCCGAAAACCCGAATCGCGTTTTGACACGCGACCGCTTGCTTGATCTTGCTCACTACCGCGGAAGAGACCCGTTTGACCGCAGCATCGACATCCGTATCACTCGACTCCGACGCAAAATAGAGCAGGATCCCTCGCATCCGCAAGTAATTAAAACAGTGCGAGGTTTGGGATACTTGTTTTCAACACACTCCGGCAGTGATGGTTGAAGCGCATTATTTCGGACGCATCAATAGCAATGGCATATTCTTATCCAAAACCTGCTAATGGTGTCAAGCGGTGGATACTGGTTAGTGATTGTTAAAGAATTATAACAAACGGCTGGTAGCACGACTCGAATATATGGTGTCCTGCGGAATGGACATCGGCCCGTTAAAAAACTATAGTCTCGCATGGGTGTTTTACCGTCAGAGCCATACCATTTTTGTAGATTTCCTGCGAAACCGGCCAGCGATCCTGTTGTGGTGGACTGGTATCGATATTGGCGGGCGAAAGTAAGGTGTCCTAGCTCGAAAGAAAATAATGCGATAGTTACACATGTAGACAGACCGCGGCTCGTGCCGGCATGTTAAGGTGCGCCAGCGGCCTGATGCTGGGTTCGGTAAATGTGATCGCAGGATTTGCACCGGCCGTCGATAATCATAAGCCCTGTCCGGTGCATGTGGCATATCCGGACAATATGTCACTGGATGGTGCGACGATGTTGGTTGATGTGCCCACCGATCAGGTGATCGATGCCGAATTCGGCGCCGGCGCCCAGGCGATCACCCAACCCGGGTCGTGTTCAGTGGCGCCGGTGGCGTACTGGCAACCACCGGCCACCCGGTATTTAGAGCCGCCGCGCTGAAATGGAATGCCGCGCATCCAACGTCTATGCCCATGCCGGTACCGGGGCTCTTTAATTGGGTTCGAGCCGGACTGGTGTCAATCGCGCCAGGCGACCACGCGATCGTATTCGTGGCCGGCGGCAATGGCGTGGGTTTGCTTGACAGAGAACTTGTTCTCCGGCGAATTGAACACGGTGGCGTAGAAGTTTTGGTCGAGAGTCGGCCGCTGTTTGATATCGATCTTCCAGAACAGATGCGCCAGACCCTGTACACCGCCCAGGATCAGGAATGAAGTTTCCAGTTCCTTGGTGGTGCCGTACATGCGTTTATAGCCAACACCCTCATAGGAATTGTAGACGCGAATGATCAGTTCGCGGCCTGGAACGATTTTTTCCACCCGCCACACGCCCCAACCCAGGGCGTTGACGATGGCGATCATGCCATGGATCCAGTCCTGATCATTGGCGCACATGGGGCGTACCACCGCATCCCATTCGGGGCTGGACATAATGCCGCCGAAGGTATTGAAAGCGCAGATATGGCCGCCTTGGATAAACACATCCTTGGTTTGGTTCAGCTGCATGCCCGCTCTGAGCATCCCATAATAGGATTCATAGGAAATATAGTTGTAATAGTCTGCGAAGTGGTTGGTCAATACCACACCGAAGGCATCGATCAGACCGGTGTCCTGAACTCCGGACTTGCCGAACAACGGCAGACCGCTGACCGCTTTGATGACCGCTGCCTCGTCCACGGCGGTATTAAAGGCTTGGGCGCCTGGAAATTCGAACCGTGCCGGTGCCGGGTGCAATGCCGCCGGTTGTTTCAGATAGTCAGCAATGGGATGCAGCGGGCCGGTGCTTTTGTACAAGTCAACCGGTGCGCGCATTTGCTTGCACATGGTTTCCTCGATTTCCAGATCGGTCATGCCGGCGATATAGCCCACATTGAAGAAGCAACCGCGTTCGCCATGCCCTTGCATGATCGCGGACTGGCCATAGTGCGAGGTTGGCGTCAACCACTCATTGGTGGCGGAGGAGTGGCGCAGTTTCCCAAAACCGCAGAACGAAAACTCCTCCCGCAATTCCTGATCGCTGTAGCCGGCCTTACGCAGTCGCCGTATCAAGGGTACTACCGCGTCACTCAGCAGGCGGCGTGGCTGGCAGTCACCAGCGCCCTCGGAGAGCAGTACCGCTGTTTGTAAATAGGCATTGTAATAATTGCAGTGGTAGACCCGGTTCAGGCCTCCAATATAGGTTTGCCCTTGTTCGTTGGTGATTTTTGGTGCCATCCTGCCTCCAGTGTCACGTACTCGTATTTATGCCACGTCAGTTTATCTGCCGCCGAACAGGCGCATGATCCAACCGATGATTCCCGTCGATTGCCGTGCCGTGGATGCCGCCGCAAACGCTGCTTCCATTTCCGATGTGTCCAGCTCCACGGCGGCTTGGACCGCAGGCCTTTTTGACTGTTTAATGCATAGGCTGTTCAATTCACCGGCGAAGAACAAGCCGAATTGTTCGTTTACCATTTTTTCCAGTGCGCTGATGTCTTCCTGGGTCAGGGTGATCTTTTCCGCCGCGAAATCCACCCAGCGTGACCGATTGATATTGAAGCGCAAGGTGCAGCGGGAAACCAACGCACGATCCTCAATCGGGGTTTTCTTGATTAGTTTCCGCTGGGCATTGATCTTGGCAAACAAATCCGCGACGACGATAGTGCAGAGTTTGCCGGTATCTTCGGAATTACTCATCCAGGTCTCCTTGGTCAAAAACGGTGTCCGGCGTTTCGAAGGCCGTACAAATTGACGCCAAGAGGGCATCAATCTCCGAACTTGGCGTATCGAAATAGAAACTAATACGCAATTGGGGGTAGCCATACCGAGGAATCACGAAAAACCCCCAAGGGCCACGCACATAAACGACCCCCATCTTCTCCTCGGCCGTGTTGCCTAAGGTCTGCAACTTGCGGCAGACGCCATTATACCGTTGTGATGACAGTTCCGGATCAACGGCGTACACATAGCTTCGGTAGTCCAGACAACTGTCTACGGCATGAAAACATCGTTTTGGCACGCTATTGCTTGTCAAATCGCTCTAGCCCTCAACGCCACTGAAGATTATCTGATGCAAGTTTGTTCAGATGGAGTCGTTGCCTGATCCTGGCGGGATGCCAACACCGAACTGAGTGCTCAAGGCAATCCCAAAATTTTATTAAAAATCATGCCTACCGCTACTGTGTCGGCTTTAAATTCCATAATCTTAGTGCGAACAGAAGAAATTAATAATTTGTTAAATCAACAGGATACGCCCCCCGTATGCGGAAAAGCACAGGTTTTGTCTGTGATACGGCTGGACTCGTCGTGGCTGAGTGTCCTGCTTATCGTAGGGTGGGTATTACGCACTGTTTTATTTCTGGAATAATTATAGTGCGGAGAAGATACTCCGGTGCGTAATACGCACCCTACGTACGACTCTACTCACAAACTCCGGCGTAACATTGCCGCTTCACGTCGCGTTGCTGTTCGCCATGTCCCCGTACCGCCTCTACTGTCGGAGCCGACGATACGCAAGCTTGATTGTGTACAGTTTCTCATGTTACACAGCACATCGCTACCGGTTCTTTACAACCAACGCTGTGGCGGGTAGCGTCCCTGCAACAAACGTGCGATGCTCGATGCCATAATTTCCCGACCCCACTTGAACTCCTTGTAGAGCACCACAAAGCGCCAGATATCGCGCAATACTTTCGCGCGATCTTTAAACGGCAGTGCCATGAGAGCGGCGGGAAAGTCGGCTTCGTGAGGTTTGGCGAAGGCGATCATCAGTGGATTCCACTGATCGGTGGTGCGGCGCACTTCCGAAGCGATCATCTGGCGGTATATGGTTTGTAC
>JAHECY010000038.1 GCA_024641505.1 Gammaproteobacteria bacterium | reverse complement strand
TGGTGGTGATCGAATCAGCCGGAGAAGTCAGTTACTTCGAGACCCGCCGGTCTGACATTATTCAGACTATTCAAAATACGGATATTTCCGCCGCGACGAACTAACTCCGCCTCGCGTCAGCACTAGTACCGCATCGTGTTCCGAGGCAGTGATGTTGCTGTTGGTTGTCAGTGATTACCCCTGGTGATTAGCGACCGCCCCTTTTTTCCTCCAATATAATAATGAAATATTGACTCGGCCAGGCCTGGCATCTTGGCGCAGTGCGTTTAAAGCCAAAAACGGCCTGATTGCCGCGACACATGGCGTGTTTTACTCAACCATCGCTGCAATTCAAGATTTAATCATCTGGCAGGTCCCGGCGTGGATACTGGGCTATATTACTTTTTGATCGTAAAAACAAACGATTGCATATCGATTTATGGTTCAGCAGTTGCCATTACAGCCGATATTACTTAGACCTGGTCGCGTTTCGAGCCTTAAACCCACACGCAGGAAAATTGCTTTGAACAAACGATCTCTCGCCGCCACGCTGCTCGTGCTCCTGCCGCTGCTCGGTCCATCCGTACACGCGGCGTCACTTCGGGTGACGCCGGCGTGGCTACAGGCACATTTGCATGATCCACAACTTTTGATACTGGATACTCGCCACGAGGCGGAATACCTGCGAGCTCACATACCCGGTGCATTGAATCTGCCGGATAGACTGACGTACCAACAAAAGAGCGAGGGGGGCCTAATCGTCGAGCCGGATATCATGCAAACCCTGTTGCGCGAGCGTGGCATCGACAAAAGCAAATTGGTGGTTATTTACGACAGCGGACAATTGATCGATGCGGCGCGAGTGTTCTGGACACTGGAAGTCTATGGCTTGACGGAAATAAAGATCCTCAGTCCCGGTTATGATGCCTGGATTGCGGATCATTACCCAAGCGCACAGGAAATTCCAGACCCGGCACTTAGTCACTATGTTGCAACGATCAACCAACAACGCATCGCCAGTAAGTTCAGCACTCAATTGGCGACGGTTAATCCCAACCTGTTGGTGGTGGATGCCCGCAACATGGAGGCCTACAAGGGAGATACGTCCACCGCCAAACGCTTCGGACATATACCATCCGCATTGAATTATCCTGTTGGGCAGAATTTTTCAAAACGGGGAGGAACCGTAGTATTAAAGGACAAGGATGAGCTGGAAAAAATCTATGCGCCACTGCCCAAGGACAGGAAAATCGTACTCTATTGCGAAATTGGACGCACATCATCCGCCAACTACCTGGTGTTGCGTGAGCTTGGCTATGATGTGGCAAACTATGATGGGTCCTGGCGCGAGTGGGGGAACGATGATAGCTTGCCCATCGAAAAATGACCTAAATCACCTGTGATGATTTAACTCATGCCACACTCAGTCTTGTCGAATCTTTTTTCCTGGAACAAGCTCAGGATACGCTCTCAATTGATACTGATACTGGCATTGCTCTTGTCCTTTATCGAAGTATTGACTCTGGGATTCACTTTCTGGTCTGATATCAAGGAACGTCGCGCGCTCGCGGTGGAACAAGTCGGTACGCTGAGCCGCGCGCTCAATCAGGATTTACTCAAAGCGCTGCTGAATCCGCAGGCTGCGACCTACGCCGACCTGGCGTTTCGCCTTGCGGGATTCGAATCCGTATCCGCGTTCTACTTACTCAATCATCAAGACGACGTTGTTTATCAATACCTCAGACCGGGTGTCACTGAGGACGCAGTAAGAAGCGAGGAGATCGACTCCAAGCCAAGGTTTACCCGCGACCTGCTGTTGCTGCGCCAATCGCTGACCGAGGAGAAATATCAATATGGCGCGATGGCCTATGTCATTGACCTGAGCCGCTACAAGACGCAACTGCGGCAAAAGATATTCACTCTGGTATTGTTCTTTCCGGTGTTGTTAATAATCGGCCTGTTGGTGGCATGGTGGACAAGCCGCTATTTTACCGAACCTTTTACCCGCTTAGCCGCCGCTATCGTGAATAGCGACGTCAAGAACAACAGATTTCAACAGGTGACTACACAATTCAGGAATGAAATTGGCGTGCTCTACAATGGTTATAATGAAATGATTCATGAAATTGAGCATGTTTCCCGTGAGCTGCGCCAGGCGATCGAAAAAAAGGAATTGGCTGACCTGGCCAACCGTGCAAAAAGCGGTTTTCTCGCCAACATGAGTCATGAATTACGTACCCCATTGCACGCGATCATGGGTTACAGCGAAATCATAAAGGAAGATGCCCGGGAATCGGGCAAGACGGAGATGGTCGGCGATGCTGACAATATCCATACGTCCGGTAAATACCTCCTTACTCTGATCAATGACTTGCTCGATTTATCGAAAGTCGAAGCGGGAAAAATGGATTTACATATGGTGCCAGTCCCGATTCACGACTTCCTCTCTGATCTGCTGGCGACGGTCAACCCGTTGCTTGTCAAGAAAGGCAACCAGATCGATGTCTCGGTGCGTGACAATATTACCGATATTACCACTGACGAGATCAAGATCAGGCAAATACTGATCAACCTGATCAGCAATGCCAATAAGTTCACCGATGGCGGCCAGATTGTGATTAATGTCTGGCTTGATCACCACAACGGAGAATCCTATTGCTATTTTCAGGTCAAGGATTCCGGTATCGGCATGACCCCGGAACAACTTTCGAGGCTGTTCAAACCTTTCAGCCAGGTAACTGCCGGCAACACCGGCAACTATGAAGGCACCGGTCTGGGGCTGGTTATCAGCAAACGTTACTGTGAACTCCTGGGAGGTGACATCACTGTCGAAAGCGTTCCCGGCAGTGGTTCCGCCTTCACCGCGTACATACTCGCCGACCCGACGACGCATGGTCGCGCCTGACCGGCAGGTTGCCACTCCCGCCGGTTTTCAATCCACCCTCAATACAGTGGTTGCTCATTGACGCTGGCGCTGTTGGTGACGCGTTGCAATGAATCCGCCCTGGCGGAATCGACCACAAAGATATCCATTTGATAAGCGGCAGGCGGAGTGCCGAACGCCGCCCTGCCCAGGAGTTGCGTTCCCGCGCTGAAATTAAAAACACCCTGGGCATGTATCGCACCTTCGAGCAACCCCAGTGTGTTACCCTGCGTCGCCGTGGCGGTGTCGTAGGCCACCAGCTGCAATCCCGCCACTGGTGCGGTGACAACTTTTCCCAATATCAACACCGATGGCGCAAATACGGTACCCATCTGCACGTGCGTAATCTGAAAACCCAGCCAGTTGGCGTTATTGATAGTATCGATAACGTTATTGTCATCCTGGCGGATGATTGCGGTGAGCGTGTGTACGGATTCATCGACGGCGGTATAGTACAGATACTCACCGATGCCAAAGAGCCCGACGAAATTGTTGATTCCGGTCACGCTGTCGACGGTGATGGGTTTGTCGCCGGCCAGGCTGGTGTTACTGATGGCATACAGAGAATTGCCGCCGCCCGCTTTGAGCGTCGTATTGATGTAGAGCCGGCCGTCAGTCAGCGCGAGCTGCAGCACATTTTCCGTGGTGAAGGTCTGAATTTCCATCGATCCACTGCCGTCGATGGCCGCCCGAACTACCGTTTGGATACCAGCGGTGTTTTTCTCGACAAAATAGCAAATAGTGATATTGCACAAAAAGTCGTTCTCGGGACTGTCATCAAAGCTGCGACCGGCGACGGTATTGTGCATTGTGACTTTAGCGGTTGATGCCATACTGTGCGGATAAGCGTAGAGCACGCCGTCCGCGTGGAAAAAAGTAATGTCCATGGTGATATCACCGCCGTCGCGGTCAGCCAGGAATGAACTGGCCGGTATGATGGTCGTAGGATTGGCGAAATTCGCGTCGTAGCGCGTAACCTTGGCGTCTTTCACATTGGTGATCAAAAATCCGGTCACGGCTCCGACCGCGTTGCCATCGGTTTGCATCATTCTGATGGTGTCATGGAGCGCAAAAATGCCGTCTATGTTTTTAGGTGCAACGGTGCTGTCATCGCCCACGCGCATGGCGTATGCATGCCCATTGGTCTGGCAATCATTCTGATCCAGGCCGGAGACAAATACGACATAAGAATTCGCCGGCGCGACAGGATTATCCACCACATCCACTCGGCACGTGACGGTAGCTGTGGCGGAAGAAATTTGTACCGGCGTCAGGTTGCTACCGATCCCAAGATCGATTCGCCAGAACTTACTGGTGAGTTGATCAAAATAGACAAAACGATCGGGCCGCAGATTGGTCAATGCCAGGTTTGGCAAATCCAAATCGCCGGTGACGACTATTTCGGAATTCTCGATGTCAACTGGCTGATGACCGATGAAATATGTTTTTGTCGGATCACTGAGATCCACCGCGTACAGGGATTGGTTGTCACGATACAGGGAGTAGGGACCACCGGTGACCGGTACCGCTGCGTCGTCATTGATGATGGTACCGTTAGCCGCTATGGTCAACAAGTTGGCACCGGCGGCGTTGCTCAAGTGGAGCATGAAAATCTCATCGGGTTCGACTTCGGTATCACCCGCCACACTGACATTGATCGTGGTCGATGTGCTGCCGGCGATAATCGTGGCGGTGCCGCTTGTCGCGGCGTAATCACTGCCTTCAGTGGCGGTATTGCCCATGGTGATGTAGTCGACAGTGACATCGCTGCTGCTGGCGATGTTAAGGGTCAGCGTGAACACCAGGTTGCTGATGCCGCTGTTACCCTCATTGATGCTCGTGTTCGACATGCTCAGATTGGGTATGGCCGAAGGCGGCGGCGCGCCGTCATCATCGATAATGGTGCCGGTAGCCGTCGCAGCAGCCGAGTCGATTGTCGCACCGGATGGATTACCCAAAGTCAGCGTCAACGTCTCATCACCCTCTACGGCAACATCAGCTAATACCGTTACCGCCACCGTGGTCGATGTACTGCCGGCGATAATCGTGGCGGTGCCGCTCGCCGCGCTATAGTCACTACCCGCCTGCGCGGTGCCGTCCGATATCGTGTAATCGACGGTGATTATGGCACTCGCGATCGCGCTGGATGATACCGTGAAGACCAGATCGGTGGTGCCGCTGTTACCTTCAGTAACGCTGGTATTGGCGACGCCAACCGTCGGCGTCGTCGGCACTTTTTGATTGCCATTACTGTCGCTGCCAGCGCCGCCACCAACGCATGCGGATAACATAAGCGCTGTGATAATTGCTCCCCACACATGACCTATTGTCATAATTCCCTCCGTGACGACTCGACAGTTATAATGAATTCAGCGGCGCACACGCAATAACAGACAACGACAGTCAGTCATGCTGGCGTGAACGTCGCGTGAAAATTTTATCACGGATCAAAACCAGACCCTACCCTCGAATGCAAAAAATGCAGGAACACGGCAATAAATCCGACTCCACTTCAAGCTTGTATCACATTGACTGCGCCGCGGCGGCAATCAGGAATTGTGATTACACGGCTTTGGTCGCCGTCACCAGAAACACAGGATACTCTTTGTTTTCCTTGTTGACGGTATGCGCGGTAACAAAGTTGATATCCGTAAAGCCGTGTTTCTCCAGGTTTTTCCGGAATGCATGTCGGTCGAATCCGGAGTGAAAGACGCCTTGAATATCCGCGGGGTGAAAACTGCCGTCCTCCTTGTCCAAATCCGCCAGTGCCACTTTGGCTCCGGCTTTGAGGTGTTCGGCAAAGCGCTGCACCATACGATCCGTGTCTTTTACATGGTGCATCGCCATGGCGCTCATGATGAGATCGAAGTGAGTGTCCAACGGCTGCTCAGTGATATCCCGGCATAAGGTCTCAACTTTGTTGCGCAAGGTTTGCTTGGCAAGCAATTGATCCAGCATGGATTGGGAAATGTCCACGGCGGTGATCTTGGCCACGTAAGGCGCCACCTGGGAGGTGATCAAACCGGTACCGGCGCCAAAATCCATGACGTGCATTACGCTACTCAGTGCGACATGCTCGAGAATGGCGGCGCCAATACCGGAAGACAAGGCCTTGACCATATCGTTTGCGTCCCAGTCTTTGGCTTTATCATTGAAAAGATCGGTCATTTTTTACTCCGTGTGACATTATGTGTCAGGTATTCTAAATAAGGTGCAAGAGCCTTTAGGAACAATGCTACAACTTTTTCCACATGCGCTTTTTGCGCCGTACGGTTAATGTTGTTGATAGTGCCCATGAGCAATTGCGTACGTGGTGCCAGAATCATGGTGGCAAACATCTGTGCATGAAACGCACTATCCTCCAGCGCGTCGCAACGCCGTTCCAGAAAGGCCACCAACGGTTGCATTACCCGCTGTGGTCCCAGGCTCATAAAGATCGGGTTTAAATCTTCCCTGACGCCCTCGGTCAACATCAGCTTATACAGCCCCAGGGGTTCCGGTTGCAGGTGGAAGGCAAGTAACTGCCGGCCGAATTCGGTCAATTCATCAACCACAGGACCGGTCCCGAAAACATAGGCATTTGCATAGGCATCCCGGACCTGGGTCAGCACCGCGCCAAACAACTCTTCCTTGGATGGGAAATAACGATATACCGTCTGCTTGGTCACTCCCGCATGCGCGGCAATACGGTCCATGCTGGTCGCGGCATACCCCTGGTTGAGGAACAACTGGATCGCCGCCAGAACAATGTCCTTGCCTTTTTTTCTCGCATTATCAATAGCTTTTGGCACCAGCTTACTCGCGATCATACTAATGGGTTGGATATTATCATACCGATAGGTATGATTGGAAGGGGGCAGGCGTGCGGCCGATTTATGGCAACAATGCGTTCCGGCGAGCTGTTGACTTACATGAATATAGTTGTCACTAACGATTCCCAACACGAAGTTGGCCAGGAAAATCATCAAGGCGGATTTCGAGTATCAATCCGAACCCGGGCTAAGTGCGGCAGACGCCCCCGTGTCCAGGGGTGACCGGGCAACCTGAGATTCCTGCTCCTGCAGACCCACACCCTGGGCCAGGAGCTTGCTGATGACACCGTCCGTGACGGCATTGACCGGCAACAGGCGCTGCAAATGCGCCAGCTGTTCACGACTGTAACGGGCGCCGGTACCGCTGCCGGGGTTCATCAAATGGGGGGTGACTATGCGTTCCGGTGCGATTTGCTGCAAGGTTTTCAGGATTTCGAAACCATAAGCATCAGTGTCGCCCCAATGATAGCAGGGCGCGGCAATAGCGTCCGTAAGATGCCGATAGAATCGTTGCAGGCGGGAAGTGGGAAAGCCGCCGGTGTAGATCACAATGCCGCCATCACTGATACTGGCGGTATATTCGTTGAAGCTGGACTGGTTTTCAATGGTGAGTATATAAGTGGCGGCAGCCGCAGGTTCGATGCTGCCGAGAAAGGATTCAGGCACTCCGATATAGGGATAAACGTCAATATACAGCGTCTGCTTGCCGTCGGACAGTTGAACCGGGCCGGTCAGCAGCACCGGTTGCTGCAGGGGTACCAGATTGAACTGGCGCAACAGGTCCTGGGGTTTGAGGTCCTTTAAGCCTGTATGCCAGCGGAGCAGGGCGGCGAGGTTGTTGACCAACTCTTTAGTGCGCTTGGAATTACCGAGATAGCGCGCGCCGAATTGTCGGTAATCCAGGGTGTCGCCCGCGGCCAAGCCAGTGCTCAGTTGACTGGCGGCGCGCAGCACGTCATGCAGTCGATCCGCATCCTCGATGCCTAAACCAAAAGCCATTTGACCCTGCTGCCACTTGTTCCGCATCAGATCCAATGCTTCCTGCAACCAGGGCGCCAAGTGGTCGCGATCAAGAGCCGTGAACACCGCGTCGATCCGGTCTGGAAGAAAATCCCTGTCGAGAAAATGCGCCAGCGCACGCGCGTCCAGTAGACGAATGCGCGCCAGCTGCTGGTTTTCATAATATGCCTGCCATTCCAGCTTGATGGCCCCGGTATCGGCAGCCAGCTGCAAATATCCGTGAAATTCTCGAATTTGCAGCGCGTTTTCAAACGGGTAGCCTGGTATTTTACCGGCGGCCAGGGTTACATCGCGACTGCGTTCCTTCAGGGTTTCACCGCCGGCCAGCAGCCGCTGCAACGCCTGTGGCCCGGGTTCGAGGGTCGACGCCCGCGGCCTGCGGTCCGCAGCGTCCACCACCGGCCGGTTCGGTGCCTGGTCTTGAGATTCGGATGGGTGTTTCACGCAAGCTCAGGGGCAAGGTCCGGGTGCCGCGCCGACTGCTCCAGCAGCCGGCGTGCGGCATCGGTCACATAGTCCACTTCCACTTCCGCGGTATTGCCTTCGCGCATGAAGTACAACACGGTATCCACCAGTTGGCGCAGCTTGGGTTCCGCGTCATCGGGAGCCGCTACGAACAGTTGCAGCCCGATGGATTTGAGATAGCCAGCGGCCTGCACGGTGTTGACATGATCCATTTTCTCGAATGCCTCGTCCGCCAGATACAGGGACAGGCCACCATCCAGGCTGCCGTCGCCACGGCGCTCGATGCGAAACGCGCTGGCCAGGGACGCGCCCATGGCAACATAAAACGGCGTTTTGTGCTCGCCCCCGGAAGCGGCGCCCATGCGCCGGGACAGCATCTCGGTAATACCCGCGTCCGGGTCCTTGATCGCGATGTCGAAGCGAAAATAGTTACGATAGTCGCCCAGCCGGTCGCCTTCATTTTCCGATAACATTGCCTCGATGTACTGATTCAAATGCGCGTGTTCGTCAAACAAGCTGCCGGTATTGGCGGCCACGGTATCGTTGACCACGTTGACATAGCTGAGAAATTCCCGGAACTCGTTCAGTTGTTCATAACTGAACTGGTAGATTTGATTGGCGGAGAAGGGCCGCGCTTTCAACTCCGTGTTCAATTCATGCAAGCGCTGACGCATTTGTTCGATCTGGCTGCGCAGGCGAATCGCCAGATCATGGCGCACCACCTGTTGCACCCGGTGCAGGGCGTCGGCCACGTCCTGTTGCCGCTTGTGCAGGCCGATATCGCGGATGTCGTGCAGCATTTCGGCAACCAGGGTGCGAAACCCCGCGGTGGTGTGGGCGTCGAATGCCGAGCCTTCGGATTGGTAGGTGGCGCGGTATTCCGCCAGCGCTTCCCGGGCGCGGGTGTTATCGGCGCTCTGGTGCGTTTCGGCATCGTGAGCTTTGTGATCCGCGACCTTGATCATGTCCTCGAAACTTTGCTGCGCCTTGGCGGCCGCCTCGGTTTCCAGTTGTTCCAGGAGTTCGGACGCGCGGCCGGCCTCAAAGTCGTCATCTTTTGCGGCCCGAGTGCGGGCGGCACCCAGTTCTGGGGTGTGGGCCATGAGGACGTGACGCTGGCGGTTGTTACCGCGAAACTCGGTGCGCGCGCCGCCTTCCTCGCGCACGTACTTCACCAGGCGTTGATCCGCATCCTGCACGGCGGTTTTCAAGGTTTGCTGTTTTACTTTCAGGTCCGCCAGATGGCGGGTATCGACGGCGGCGATGCTGGCCTGCAGGTCTTGAATCACGCGCCGCAGACCGACGCGTTCCTTGATCAGCGGCGCGGTAGCCGGCATCTTCTTCACATCATGGTGCAGATCGCGTAACTGGGTCAGGACGCGTTCCAGTTTACCGTGGCTGGCGTTCAATTCCGTGAGCCGCGTGATCAAGGTGGAGGTTTCCAGTTCCAGGGCCTTAATCTGCTCCTCGCGCGCGCCCTGGCCCAGTTTGGGCACCTCGGGTAAGCGCAGGCGGCTGATGCCCGCCTGCCGGATATACATGCCGTCCGGGGTCAAGGCCCGTTCCAGACCCATGAACTCGCTGGTGACTTCCGCCAGGCGGATGCCCTTCAACAAACGTTGCACATAAGCGGTGGCCAGAGGATCACTGCCGCGAATCAAAGCGGCGGCGGTGCCGGCTTCGGGCTTATCGCGCCAGTCCTGCACCCGTTGCGTGTTGATCACCACCGCGCCGTAGGCGATGCTTTTACGCATGCCGCGATAGATGTCCACGGCTTGTTTGGCCTTGGTCGGCGGCACCACCAGCGCCTCGGTGTTCTGTCGTAAAAACGCTTCGATGGCCGGTTGCCAGTTCTTATCGCTGACTTCCACCAGGTCACACACCGGCGTCGCTTCGATACCGTGTTCGGCCAGGGCCTGTTGCAAACCGAGCGTGGCGGGGCTCAGGTCCGCCTGGCCGTCACGCAGGCGCGTCAGGCGTTCCTGCACCTCGCCGAGCCGGTCGCGGGATTGCGCGGCCTCGTGTTTTTCATGGTGGTGCCGGTCATCCAATTGCGTGATGTCGTCGGGCAAGCGCTCACGCAAGGTGTCGATACGCGCATCGAACGGTGCCGGTTCCATGGGCCAGTCCAGAAGACCGTCGCGCGTGTCATCGGCCAGTCGCTGCAGCGCCGGGTGCGATGCCGCGGGCAGCACTTCCCGATAACGCAACACTTCCGTCACGATGCTCAACTGCCGGCGCAATTCCTGCAATTGCTGCTCGCCGCGCTGCAGGTTTTGTTGCTCCATCTGCTCCCGTTCCTGCAAGCGTTTCAGATTGATTTCCGAATCGTTATTGTTGATGGTGGTGGTCAGCTCTTCCAGTGCCGCGCGTTGTTGTAGCAATTGCTGTTGTAATTCACCCCGTGCCTCACGCAGTTTGCGGTACTTGAGCACGGTATCCGCCAAATTTTGCTCTAAACGGTCGATCAGATCCTGGTGCCCCTGAAAACGCAGCTCCTGGGCACACCATTGATAGCCGGCGCGCCGCTGGCCGGCTTTCACGGCACGCTGAAATGACTCGTGGATCTGCTCCAGAGCCTTGACCTGGTCCTGGGCGCGCTTTACGGCATCCAGTTTGTTACGGTAGGAGGCGATACTCTGGCGCATTTGTTCCAGGTTCAGGGGCTGAGCATCGAGAATGGAATGTTTCACGAATTCGGACACGGAATCGTCCAGGCCGCTGAGATTGATGGACTGCTTGAATGAGCGTTTGTATTTGGCCAGCGCCGGGGGCCGATTGGCCGGGCCCAGGCTGCGCAGCAATTGCTCGACGAATTGCCCGGGTTCGTGCTTGAACAGAAACCGCTGCTCGTCCGGCAGCCGGCGGCGGAAATCCGCGGTCATCATGGCGTAGGACTTTTCGATGCGTCCCTGCTCGGTGCGGCTGGTGACGTCGTCCAGGGTCAAACCCAATCCCTTCAAGATAAAGAAGCCTTCGACTTCCTCCTTGGGATCGTTACGCCGGGCGCTGATGGCGGCGCCGACGGAGGTCAATTCGCCGCTGTCTTCATCCTCGAACACCAGCACCAGGCGGCACAGGGCCTGTTCCCGGGGTTGAAAGGAGCTGCCGGCGTCGCTGATCGCGGATTCGTCCTTCACCAGCCCCAGCACATAACTGCGCACATCCCGGGTACGGCGGGTCTCCGAGGCCTTGGCGTTAGGATGCCAGTCGGTTTTGTGGCCGCCCAGCAGCACGTACTGCATGGCATCGATAAAACTGGATTTACCGGAGCCGTTCTTGCCGATCAACGCCACATGGCCGGTGACTTCCCATTGTTTGGCGGCGAATAAATACCAGTTGACGAATATAATGCGCGTCAGACGTTTCATAAGCTTTCCTTGAACGCCAAGGCTTCCGCATCGGCTTTACCGTAGAGCTCCAGCATGCGTAACGCATCGCCGGTCAACAAGGCGGTGATGCTGGGCAAAATTTTCACGCGATTGATTTCCGGCTGTTCCGGGTCCGCACCCGAGACCACGATACCCTGTTGTTCCAGGGGCAGGGTCAAGGCATCGAATTCCATCTTATGGAAGGGCAGGTCGCGCTTGGTCAATTGCTGGTAGCGCACCTGCAAATCCTCGATACTGATATCCACGCTGCCATCGTCGCGGGCATGAAAAGCGTTGATTTCCTCGTCATAGATATAGCGCAGGGCGAGCAGCAACAGCGTTTCCTCCAACTTCATGCGCCGCGTGAAATCCTGGGGTATCACGCCCGCATAGCCGTGGGTTTCGTTGATGGTCAATTGCTGGTTGTTGGCGTCCATGAGATTGACGAAATAGGTCTGAAAACGCACCACGGTTTCATAGTGTTTGCGCTGGCGCGGCCGGCCGCGGTGCAGAAACTGCTGGCTGAGCAGCGCATAGGCCGCCTGTTTCACTGTCTCTTCCTCCACATCCTCATTGCGGGCCAGGAGGCTTTTCAATTCACTGAGCATATTCAGATCCGTTTACTGATAACGATGTTGCGGGCTTTGATATAGTCGGTTTCCACCCATTGGTCGGTGCCGGTGATATCGTAATACCGGCTGAACTTGGGAAACAAACGGCGCGCGCCGGCCTGAAACCGGGCGGCGCGCAGTACATTGAGCACGCAGAAGTAATCGCGTACCGAATGAATGATCAGGTCCGGCAGCTGCACCGAGTGCCGCTGTCCCATTTGAGTCTCGAGAAACGCCAGCAAGCCCTTATCATCGATTTGGATGGCCTGACGCGCCGCGCGCTCCAGGGCCAGCCGTTCCTTGACCCCGGCGCTGAGCACGCGCTCCCGCAGTACGCTGGGCTGGGGCGGCGGCCGAAAGCGGCGCGGTGCCTGAAAACGGCTCTCGCCCACGCCTTCCGGATGTTGCAACGGTACCCGCACCGGCAGATCCGGGAATTGCAATCCACGGGAACTCAGGGCGTCGATGACGCGAGCCAGATCCTTGCCAATGGGGCGGGTGGTGCGCGTGGCGTAGTCGATCACCGTGTCCACGCGCTTTTCATAGCGCACTTTCATGGCGTCGATGCCGTCCAACTGACGCTCTATATTCAGGAACACCTGCTCCAGCCGGGACAGGTCCTGATCAAGGTGCGCGCGGGCATGGTCCGCGGCACCGGGATACAGGGCCTGGTAACCGGCGAGCAAGACTTGCTGCTTATCCGGTTGATAACGCAGTCCGGCCAGCACCGCCAACAGCTCATCGCGAATGGCCAGGGGATTATCGGTGGTCTTGATGGTGGTGTAATCCCGGACAAAGATCTCCCGCAGGAAATCGTCGAAGAACGCGTTGACGATGTCCCGGGCCGGCAGATCGCCACGAATGCGATCATAGAGACCCTTGATGGCGCCGCGAATGCTGTTGAGGTGACGGGAAAAGCGCGCCGCGTCCTTGGCCAGTTCCACCAGACGGTCCGCTTGCCCCTCGGGCTTGGCCTGAATTTCGCGAATCGTAGCGCGCATGTTTTTCAGGGCGCCGGTCATCACCAGGGCCCGGCCTTCGGACAATTCGATCAGGGCCGCCAGGCATTGGCTGACCCGGGGCGGCATCGTGACATAATCGTGGTAGGCGCGCCGGTCCTGCTCCATCCAGCCGCATTGACGCAGCTTGTTGTAGACCAGATTGGCGCGCAGGCGAATATCGCCACCGCTGTCCTCATCCTCGGGATCATCCACCCACAGACCGGTATATTGATTCAGCACTGTTTCGATGGTATTTATTACCAGGGTACGCGCATGGCCGTACTCCGAATCCCCATACTCCTCCTCGAACAGAGTCTGGTACAGGCGCACCAGTACCCGCCAATACAGCCGCTGACGCGGCGATGCCAGTGGCCGGAACAGCTCGTCGGGTAACTGGGCAAACAGATCCTTTTCTATCATGGGTACGGTCGCTGGCGTAAAATGCGCATTCTACCAGGGAAGCGGGGGTTTGTGTTTCCAGTGCTATGCCGGGCCGGGCCGGGCCGTTCAATAGCGCCAGATTGCCTCACCAGTGGGTGACGTATTTGTCATAACGTCTTTGTTGATGTATTGCTCGTGGTGAATGATACAACCGGATAGCCAGCGGTCCATGCGTAAAATACGGTGACACCCATACGTGCCGCGCGCAGTGAACAGATTCGGTCGGTAAGGGTGCGTTTTACGCACCATTAGCCGAACCGGCGCTACCAAGCGTATACCGGTTGTTACCTAATTATACGCATGGACCACTAGCGGTTAAAGCGCATGCTGGACGTATGGGCGAAGCAAGTGAGTACCGTTGCGGAGACCGCGGCAGTTCCGGCAGGGTTGCTGCCACCGGTTGTTCCAAGCCAGGCATCGTTTTCGCCAACCGGCGTGCAAGCGATCCGCGCTGCGAGTCGCCGCCATCTCTATTTTAAAATACCGTTTCCAGAGTCATCGTGTAGCGGATAATAGCGTCGCCGTTGGCGTCCACACCCTGGTCCCCATTGAAATATTCAATCATCGGTTGCAAAGTGACGTTCTGGTGGATCTTCCAATAGAAGCCTAATCCATAGAGCGATTTTGCGCTGAGACCCGCGCTGCCATCGTTAAAACTACCGCTGGTCGCCAACAGATTGAAGCCCTTGCTCATTTCATATTCCAGATCCAGGCCCCATGCCGAGGGTCGGTTATCGGTACCGGCCCAGAGTTTGACGGAGTCGGTGCCGGCCGCGGATTTATCACCGATGGCATACATTAAATATACCGCCAGGGAATGACTGCCAAGGTAACCCTGGAACTGGGCATCAACAAAGGCGGCGTTGGTCGCGAGTTTATAGGAACCGGGTGTGTTTCCGAACGCATCCGCGCCACTGCCATCATCGACCGTGGTAACTTTACTCTGACCGCCATATTTACCGAAACCCAGACCGGTGTCATTACCGGTGAATTGCGGCGTCCACGCCGCGCGCACATAGTACGACATGGTGCCGCCGGCATCCATTTCTGAAATACCCGCCTCGTTACTGTCAGGCACGAACAGGGTGAGCGCGCTGAACCATTTCGAGGTCGCGAGATGTACGGCCAGACCGGTAGCGGCACCCGCCACTTCAAGGCGGCTGTTGTTACCCGTGAGTGAATTGGCGGAGCGTTCAAAACCACGCAGATTTCTGACGACACCGGTGTTCATCAATTCAAAACCATAACCGGCACCAAGGCCATCGGTGGTAAATACCGTGGTGCCGAGGTTAATGCCGGATATGTCGCGGGTAAAAGATGCCTTGGCGCTGAGCAGAGGACCGCCCCATTCAACCATTCCCCCCGCACCTTCCGCCAGACGACCGCCGACAAGAATCGCCGCTTCATCGGGTACTTGCCAACTGCCGTTGGCATCGCTGCTACCGACATAGCGTGTACGCATGAAAAAGGTAAAGTTAAGATTCGGTGGTAAACTGAGATCGTCACCCGCCAGCGGTTCATCCGTCATCAAGGAATAGCCGTTTGCTTTAAAATAGCGGCCAAAGTTATTTAGTTTTGGAAAGTGTTGATAGTGACAAGCGGCGCATTCGGCATTCGCCTGTCTGGCAAAAGCAGGTATTGCGGCGCTGTACGATGGTAGCCACAGCATGACAATCATCGGTAGCACATAGCCCCGGATCGATTTAAGCATTCGGATGTGACAATGCATAACATAGCCTCCTTCTTTCCTGAGAAAGGGATGGATTGTTACTACACCCTATATCTGATGTTAGCGGCCGCTAGCGAAATAACTACACCAAAGGGCTCGACTATTAGTTTGATCTATTGTTTATATTAATTGACATAATGACCCTGCCATACAGTTTCTATTCCGCCGTTATCCCACTGCGCGCTCACACACCTGCTGGATAGGTGGCGGATATCGTCCGTGTTATGATGCCGCAGGGTCTGCGAATAGAATTCAATGACCAGCCGTAAGGATCAAAGGCAAGGGGAGCTGTAAAAATGAAATGTCATAACTTGTGTATTATTGGGAGTTTATTCACATCGACGATTGTGTGTGCGCAACCCATCACCTTGCAGCAGGTTTTTACGCATATTGTCTCGGATATACTCAGTAACAACCGGCTTACGTGCAATATATGGTGTTGACCGACCAGCTTTGGAAAGGGGCTGAAAATCCCGTGGTGAATCTTGACCTGTGACGCGTTTCAAGGGCGCCTCGGCCGGGGAGGGATACTTGCCGCGCTGGCCGTCTTGGGAGTTACGATTATCATGAGCTTACTGCCGAAGTTTGCGTTGTCGAAGTCTTTTGATGACTACCACTATCTGTCGGAGGACTTGGTGGTATCCGATAGCTATGAGATCAGGAAACTTATCAACGGTGAAATAGCGGCAATATTTTATGCCAAAGATACGGATACGGTACTGGTGCAAGCGGCAGGCTACTTATGGAAAATCAATGACCAAGGTCGGGTGATCGACACCCTGCGCGGGAGCAGCGGCTTGCTGAATTCAGGAGTGCAGTTGTGGACGGATTCCTGGAGTTACGATTCCGGTGAACATTTCTGGTATAAGCGACTTGTCGATTGGATCGATACCGGGAACCGGGTGGAGCAAACGCTGCAGGACATCGTCAGCACCGACGCGATGTCCGACAGTGAACTGGTCGCGCGCTTGGACCAGGCGGAAATCGTGGAATTTTTCTCGTTCCGTCAGGATGAACAGAACACGCGTAACGTGGCCCTGCTGAAATCAAATAATCGCTGGACGCTATTGGACATTACCAACCGGCTGGGTGAAAGCGATGAGAGTTGCGGGGAATATAATCGTCGCAACAAGGAAATCTGGCAGGAAACCTGCCTGGAAGGTTACACCCGCAAATATCCAGCCCGGTTGGCGCCGTTGACGGACGAGTTACCCTTCAGTCCTGACTGGAACGATAACAGCCTGCCGATTCACATCGTAAATTTTTCCAGAGATTTTTATTATTACGAAGAGGGATTCGGGAATTGGGTGCTGGGCAAGACGCTTGGTAAATATCTGAAGTCGCGCGGTATTCCGGGCAGTTTGCCGGAGTCGTACTGGTATGGAACCGGCTATTTCCAATTACGGTATCGATCCGAGCCGCTGAAATTCAAAGCGTTCGTGTCGCAGGAAAAGGACGGCATTAATTTTAAGAACCTGGCGCTTTATGGCTTGCAAAGCGGGATTTTCGCCGGCAACAAAGACATCGCGTTAATTGAAATAAGCTACCGTGGTGGCGAATACAATTACCTCGACCGCCAAGAGAACCTTGTCAAGCATCACGAGAAAGATGTGGGCTTGTATGTGATTCGGAAAAAGCCCGGCGCCGTGCCGCAAACACCGCGCCGCCCTGCAATCGCATGGCAACCGGTATTCACGGGCATGAAATCATATCACTCGGTTTGGGGTGACGTAAACCTCGACAACGGCACGGACGTTCCCCACCATTATCTGCTGGACGCGGCATCGGTACCCGTGACCCTCCATGCCATGCCAACGAAATTGACGTTTAACTGGGAAGGCAAGAATGACAGGTCCGCGTTCAAGTTGTACCTGAACGGCAACGATCATGCCTGGTTTAATCTGCGCCGGGATGATCCTAAACTGTCTCTTGAGATCATTTTTAATGCGGCGGAAGTAGCCGCCGCCTTCCGGCATTTCAACGGCAAGCAACAACCATTGCAGTTGGAAATAGACCTGGAACAATTGGAAAAAGTCGGCGCACGCCTGAGCCTACGTCTGCGTCACAACGAGAAAAGCGTGGCGCTCACGCGCAGCTCCTATGTGGCGGCGTCACCGCATTACGGTAGCGACGAAGACCTGCCTGCCGTCACCCGACGCTTTGAAAAAGCTAAACTGGCGATAGCGCACGAGAGCGCGCTGCAAGATACGACATTGCTGCCGGACTTCATCAAGCTTTCGGCCGAGATCGCGGCAACGAGCATGTATGCCAGGGATTATGCCAACATCATTCTTGCTTATGCCAACGATCTTTTGAACCAGCGCGCTGCGCAGGAAGACTATCAAACCGCTGAATCAATCGTACGTTATTTTATCGATCGCATTCTCCCGCACACCGGTGGCCCCGACCAAAACGTAGAGTTCGCGCGTAACCTTGAGATTATCGCCAGCAATAGCCTGGCGGTCGCCACTCGAACGCATAACGAAGCCTTGGTCGAAGAGATTTTGGCCAAGTTGCTGGGTCCCGGCTTCGATATGACCACCCTTGAAAACGCCACTTTGCTGTTTAATTTGGCCTGTTATTACTCCCTGCATGGCGACAAGGATTCGTTGCTCACCGCCATGCATCAAGCGCTCGCCCACGGCAAGACCGCCGATAAATTCATGACGGACACGGATTTTACCAACTATTGGCATGACGCGGACTTTCTGCGCGTATTGGAGCTCAAACGTGACGCGCCGCCGCCCGCGGCGCCACTACAGGACAAATCCGGTTAGGACTTGGACGCACAGTTTCACCAAAACCTTGCGCTATCAGCTTGCGGGCACATCGGTGGCGGTGTTCGAAATTATTCCCGCGCTGGTGATATTTCACTGGCGTAAACACCGCCCTGGGGTATGCCAGAGATGATGACCGGGACACGTACGATGTTCGACATGAGCTTGACATCACCAGTTCCGATATCGCCCTTATCGCCGGGATGCGAGATGATTTCTACCTGCGGAAATGCAATATCCGGCCTTTGCATCGGGCGTCAACCGCGGTAGCAGGCGCGCTGAAACGATCGAAACTGTGGCTATACCCCAAGGCGAGCATTTTCTTGGTGAAACTCGCGCGATTTCCCCGGTCAGGGTCCACGATAGTCACTTCCACGTCCTTACTGGAATGACAGTCAATGAACCGGGATACCATCCCGGCATGTGCCGGTTCATAGAGAACGTCACTGCCGATAATCAGGTCGAATAGACCGAGCAATGGATTCGGCGTTTCCCAATTGCCCGTTAGAAACTTAATCCGAGGCAGATTGTTGATCTGAATATTTTCATCGAGAAATTCCTTGGCCAGGGGATGATAATCGCTGGCGGTGATATCAACGCCCATTTTATGGAGCACGATACTGGACAGGGCGATACCACAACCGATTTCCAGGACACGTTTGCCCGCTAATTCAAAGAGGCACACCGTATCTGCCAGAATCCTGGCAGCCGGCCACACCACACCGAACAGCGGCCACGTGGCGGAGGATATTCCCAATGCCGCGGCGTGCTGCCCATCATCACTAAATTGCTGCCGGTCTTTGAGAGAACGAATGCGGTAGTCAATCTTATTGACGGTGATTGTCTCGTTTTTAACCAGATAATTTTGCATGCATTGCCTGAGCGCAAGAATCAACATCAGTTCACGGTACTCACGGCGCAGGTCAGGGGCGACGCTTGAACTGGACTTGTTTGGGGGTATGTAAGATGAATCAGGAAGGAATGGCACATTGCCGATGGCGCCGCGGAATTGAGGCCGGCACTTGAAGATGCATCATACCCGAAAATGCACTAAAAGGCTGGTTTCCAACACCGGGTTTGCGGCAAAGCAAACCGATGTCACGCTATTCTTGTCGGATTCGAGGATTCAAAGCAAAGTTAATGCCATGAATCGACTAATTTAATTGGTTATTGATAGAAATAATTGGTGTTTTTCTTTTAAAAACAGGTACACTTACTAGCGCTACATTCTATCCTGGTTCTTGTCAGAAGTTCTCTATATGCTTTCTCCTGTTAGTAACCTTGTAAGATTTGTAACATATGAAATTTATTTATTATTTAATGAGGTAATTACCATGGCAACAGGAACCGTTAAATGGTTTAACGAATCCAAGGGTTTCGGCTTTATTACGCCTTCCGATGGCAGTAAAGACGTATTTGCGCACTTTTCCGCGATCGTAAGCGAAGGTTTCCGTACGCTGGCCGAAGGCCAGCAGGTGACCTACGATGTGGAAAACGGTCCCAAAGGCCCGCAAGCAACTAACATCAGGATCTAGTCGATCTCGAGTTAGCTGACTTCAGAAAACCCCGCGAGAGATCGTGGGGTTTTCTTTTTGCGCCGGTCTAGCGACCCTTCACGAAGAACAACTTACGGCGATTTGTCCGGCCCATTCCGGTGGGTGTCCGGCATAGTTGGCGTATTCTGGCCATTCGGCGCAAGGGTCTTGCAGGATGCGAAACAGGGTATCGATTTCCCGGTAATCCTGCTCGTCTTCCGCTTTGCGAATCGCAATCTCCGCCAAATAATTCCGCAGAATATATTTCGGATTCACCTTGTGCATGCGCAGCCGGCGTGTGACGTCATCGGAGTGTTCCTGTCGCAAACGTGCGCCATAGCGTCGCGCCCATTCGTCGAAAGCCGGGCGATTCATGAACAAATCTCGGACGCCACCGGTCGCATGCTGGTGGCTGCGGAAATCGCCCAGCGCACGGAACACTATCGTATAGTCCACCTGATCCGCCGCCATCAGATTCAGCAAATCCTGCACCAGATCCTGGTCTTCAGGCATTGATTCCTGGAATCCCAGCTTGGCGCGCATCAGCGCCGCATACTCCTCGAGATACACCGCCTGGTATTGCCCAAGCACGTCCCGCGCCGCCGCTACTGCCAGATCGATATTTTCCCCATCGGTCAGATCGAACAGGGGCAACAGGGCCTGGGCCAAACAGCTTAAATTAAACAGTCCAATCTCGGGTTGTTTGTCAAAAGCGTAACGTCCGGCGTGATCGGAATGATTACAGATAAAGCCGGGTTGGTAAGCCTCCATGAAACCGAAAGGACCATAGTCCAGGGTTAGCCCCAGGATCGACATATTGTCGGAATTCATCACGCCATGGGAGAAACCGACGGCCTGCCACTGGGCAATCAAGCGCGCCGTGCGCTTCATGACTTCGGAAAACAGAGCCAGATAACGATGCGGGCTATGCACTAACGCCGGATAGTGATGCTGGAGCACATAATCGGCCAATGTGCGAATGTGCCCGTATTGATCCCGGTAGAAAAACACTTCAAACGAGCCAAAACGCACGTGGGATGGCGCCATGCGTGTCAGCATGGCGCCAGGTTCAATGCGTTCCCGATAAACATCATCATCACTGCCGATCATGGCCAGCGCCCGCGTCGTCGGAATGCCCAGGCCATGCATGGCTTCTGAGCACAGGTATTCCCGTATCGTGGAACGCAATACCGCCCGTCCGTCGCCGGCACGAGAGTAGGGCGTCAGACCGCTGCCTTTGAGTTGCAGCTCCCATTTACCATGCTCGGGATGGGTAATCTCGCCCAGCATAATGGCTCGGCCATCACCCAATTGCGGTACGAAATGGCCAAATTGGTGCCCGGCATAAATCATCGCCAGTGGATCTGCGTTTTCGGGAAGCGCGCGACCGCTCAACCATTCCAGCCACGGGGATTTACCAATACGCTCTGCATCATCAGTCAGTCCCAGGAGGCCAGCCGCCGCCGCATTGAAATGGATCAAGCGTACCGGCGAGTGAAATGCCGTTGGTTTTACGCGGGAATAAAACGCGTCGGGAAGCTTGGCAAAGGAGTTAGACCAATTCAAAAGTGTCATACTAAATTACTCTGTATTTATTTAAATGCATTGTATAGTTATTGGCCATTAAAACCAAGCCAGGCATTTTAACCCCGCGCGGTATGGAAAATGCTGCGTTTCCAGTCACGACTGATTTCCGTTGGTATCTCAAATAACAATTAAATAAGAGGAGAACGACATGTCTCATATCGTTATTATCGGCGCCAGTACCGGCGGTTTACCCGCTGCCTATGAAATAAAAGAAGTGCTGGGTAAGAAACATGAGGTAACGGTGATTTCCAATACCGAGACTTTTCACTTTGTGCCCTCCAATCCTTGGGTGGCCGTTGGCTGGCGCAACCGCAAGGACACCAGTTTTCCCCTGGCACCGCGTCTTAAGCGTAAGAAAATCAATTTTATTGGCCAGGCGGCACAAACTCTCAAGCCTAATGAAAATCAGATCGTGCTGGCCGATGGCCAGGTGATTAATTATGACTATCTGGTCATCGCCACCGGACCCAAGCTGGCCTTTGACGAGGTGACGGGACTGGGACCCCAGGGTCATACCCACTCCATCTGCACGCTCGACCACGCCGAGAAAGCCCATGAGGATTGGCAAGCCTTTGTCAAAGCCCCGGGTCCCATCGTGGTGGGCGCCGCCCCGTTTGCTTCATGCTTTGGCCCTGCTTACGAGTTTGCTTTTATCATGGATACCGATCTGCGGCGCCGCAAGATTCGCGATAAGGTACCGATGACGTTTATCACCTCTGAACCCTACATCGGACACCTGGGTCTGGGTGGAGTGGGCGATTCCAAAGGTTTGCTGGAATCGGAGCTGCGTAACCACGACATCAAATGGATCACCAACGCGAAGATCACCAAATGCGAACCCGGAAAAATATTTGTGGATGAATACAATGATCGGGGCGAAGTGGTTAAACAGCACGAAGTCGCTCATAAGTTTTCCATGATTCTCCCGGCTTTCAAAGGCGTAGACGTAGTGAGCCAGGTAGGCGAGGACCTGGTCAATCCTCGTGGCTTCGTCAAGGTAGATGAGTTTCAGCGTAATCCCAAATGGAAAAATATTTATTCGCTGGGCGTCTGCATCGCCATTCCACCCGTAGAAGCAACGCCGGTACCCACCGGCGCACCCAAGACCGGCTACATGATCGAATCCATGGTGGAAGCGGTGAAATTCAACATCAAGCATGACATTATGGGCTACGCGCCGGATCATCGTGCCACCTGGAATGCCATTTGCCTGGCCGACATGGGGGATACCGGCGCGGCTTTCGTCGCAATGCCGCAGATCCCGCCGCGCAACACCGCCTGGATGAAGAAAGGCAAGTGGGTGCATTTGGCCAAGGTGTTATACGAGTGGTACTTTATCCGTAAGATGAAAAAGGGCAAGTCCGAGCCTGCTTACGAGAAGTACATACTCAAGGCCCTGGGTATCGTGAAGCTCAAGAGCAAGATTGTTAACAAATAGCCTTTATCAGGGGGGCACGGCACTGCCGTACCCCCTCTCCAACACTGGCGTGCTATACAGCGACCGCTGAATCAGCACGTTCCAAAAGTAAACCGGCGTCAAGCCAATCCTGTTTGCCACCTGCATATTTGAACACATTCCGATATCCAAGTTGAGCCAACTGATGAGCGGCAAGCGTTGAGTTATTGCACTGGGGGTTGGAACAATAGGTGACAATGAAAGCGTTCTTGTCCGGAAGCAGGGTGGGCGCCAACGCGGCAATCTGGTCGTGATTGATATTGATGGCACCGGGAAGATGTTCCTTATTGAAGTACTGAGGGGGCAGCGCTTCCACGAGAACCAAGGGTTCATTAGCCTGCAGGCGGGCCAGAATTTGGTCACGAGTGATGGATTGCGTCATGGTCGTATCCTTGCGTTGATTGAACGAGACCTGATTATCCGGCGCCGGCCATGGATGATCTATGCGTGATGATCTTAATTTTATAGCCAATCGTCCAGACCAAGGGCTATAATCCGCAGCATGGACGTACTCAGCGATATTTTACGAACCTTGCACCTGAGGGCGGAAGTGTTTTTACATGCCTGTTTTCGTGGTAACTGGGCGGTGGATACTTCCGGGGAGCAGCGCGCGACTTTCCACATGGTGGCACGAGGTGATTGTTGGTTGCACCGACCCGGGAACGCAGAACCCTTGGCGTTGGCGAGCGGTGATTTGGTAGTGTTTCCCCATGACGCACGACATACCCTGAGCAACAACGCCCAGCCTCCACCCACCGACCTGCCGCGCAATCAAGTACCGAATTCTCCAGCCAGTGGTCCGGCGGTGACGCTAATCTGCGGCTATTTCGCTTTGGACCGTCATCGCTGGAATCCGCTGCTGGAAGCAATGCCGGAGATGATGCTGATCCGTCATGAAGCGTCTGCCAGCGTACCATTGATGGATACCCTTGGGCGGTTTCTTTATTATGAGGTGGAATCCGGCCAAGCCGGCAGTGAACTGCTCATCAATAAACTGTCCGAGATCCTGTTTATTCATGTGGTGCGCAGCTACATGGAAGCGTGCCGGCAACACGGCTTTATCGCGGCGCTGGCGGACCCGCAGCTTGGCAAGGCATTGAGCGAAATCCACGACCAGCCGGCCGCCCATTGGACGGTGGACCGTCTGGCGCTGGCGGCAGGCATGTCCCGGTCGGCATTCTCCGAGCGCTTCAGCCGTTTGGTGCGAATGGCACCGATGCAATACCTCAGCCATTGGCGCATGACCCAGGCGCATGAAATGTTTCATTCGACAACGAGCTCCGTCGCGCACGTGGCGCAAGCATGTGGCTATCAATCGGAAGTTGCTTTCGCTAAAGCCTTTAAAAAGCACTTTGGCTATGGGCCTGGACAAGCACGGCGCAATCGCGAACAGGATCAGCCGGTCATAGCCGAGGATATGATGCATTTGTCCCACCCCTCGATTTCCTAGTTTGACAAAAGGAACCTGAATCCCGTGGCATTGAAAGCAACGATATTCAAAGCGGATATTCAAATCGCGGACATGGACCGCAATTATTACCAAAATCATGCCTTGACCCTGGCGCGCCATCCGTCAGAGACCGACGAACGCATGATGTTGCGGATCCTGGCATTTGCCCGGCATGCCAATGAAGAATTGCAGCTTTGCAAAGGCATCAGTGACACGGAAGAACCTGATCTATGGCAAAAAGACCTGACCGGCACTATTGACCTGTGGCTCGAGCTCGGACAGCCCGACGAAAAACGGATACGCAAAGCCTGCGGACGTGCCCGGCAAGTGATAATTTACAATTATGGCGGCTCGGTTGCCGACATCTGGTGGCGCCAAGCGGGGGAAAAGCTGAAGGTGCTCGACAATCTCACCATCTACGCTATTCCCTATGCCCAGAGTCAAGCCCTGGCCAAACTGGCGCAACGCACCATGCAATTGCAATGTACCATCCAGGAAGACTTGATCTGGCTGGCGGATGCGCGGGATTCCGTACAGGTCGAGCCGGTGGCGCGTCTGAAAGCCGGGGCCAAGGGCCGGTGACAGGAAGCAAACACCCGGCGGGCGGACACTAATGGGTGGTTGCCACAAACAATGTTTAAAAATGCAGGTTTGTAATCGACATCAATCACTACATCCCCTGACGATGTCGGCAATTCCAGGGGTTATTTGCTGCAATTGTTCCCAAGCGATTTCCCCCTGTGGTACCAGGAATGCATGCACCCCGTGGCGGTCACACGCAACGACGGCAACGGGTTCTTTGCTGAGGTACCACCAGGCATGTTTTTCCGTTTGATTGCTGAACGTTGTGCAGCGATCAATCGCGATAATGGTGACTTCACCAATGCGCACCGGTTTATTTATGGATATACCAGACATCCGCCACCTCATCTGCCCATGTTAAATATAGCGCGTAGTGTAACGGGAGAAAGCAAGAAACCAACGATCACATAAACCAGTTGCAAGGGCATGAACCGAACCTGGCCACGACTCTCAAGGGTAAATATCGCACCCGTGAAATTCGGTGCCAAGCGCACGGTTACCCGACGCAGTGTGCCGAGAACGCCAGCCACAGGCCCCAGCAACGCCCACAGACGCCCGGTATCCGCTGGATCATCCAGACCCAGTTCAAGACGCAGCAAGAATCGCGAAACCTGTACCGCATGCAGCAGAGTCCTGGCCAGTCGATACACGCGATAGCGGAAATGCCGGCTACCCAGCGCCTTGGTCAGGGAACCACGTTCGCGGAGGCGGGATTTGCGGTCGGGCACACGCCGCGCCTTGTGCGTTTGCGAAATGGCCGATGGTGTTTTTGTCGCGGACCGTGGTGCCGTTTCGATGGGTACGGCAACCCGTATCAATCCAAATAGCCAATGAATTTCCATGGTGCCGGAAAACGCCGCATCCTTACGGACACTGAAGTCAATCACCACCGGTACCGCAAGCATACACAGCAAAACCCCGAGCAGCGTGATTAGCAGTAGATACATTGCCGGTATCAGACGGTAACTTCAGCTTCTGTCTTTTTTGTCGTTTTAGCGATTGCTTCCGCCACCTTTTCAATAACCGAAGCAGTACCCGATTTCACGGATTCCAAACGTACTCCGTCCTTATTGATGATGAGTATGGCCACGGGTTTGACTCCACCGCCACCACCGGTGCCGACCCCGCTGCCCTCTGCTTTATTCTGTTCTTTACCGCCTCCACTGCCGGCAGCAAAACCGAATCCGACGCTAACCAGTGGAATGATGGTGTTGCCTTCAATCGTCACAGAATCTCCCACCACGGTTTTACCGTTTAGCATGCGCTCGATCTCATCAACCGTAGTTTTAAACAAGATGTCGACATTCTGCATGATCCATGTCCTCTTGATTCCGAGACTTGATTTATAACGTGATTGGTAAACAATATTAATCAGTAAATATACTTAAATAGTACTTCAAGTATGCTAATTCACGGATGATCAGTCCGGCACCGTACATGCGGGAAATTGCGGGGGTGCGATCCAACACGATTTGCTAGAATGATCTATGTGAGGAAAATGTATGGGAAATTTCGTCGACGCAAATACAGTTACGCGCGAGGAGAATAAAGATCCTGTCGCGGACCTTGTGGTACCTGGAGAGGTGCTGCCCACCTCTATTCATCTGTTGCCTATTCTGGGCCGTCCTTTTTTCCCGGCGCAGGTCATGCCTGTGGTGCTCAGCAGTGAACAGTGGCTTGACACCGTCAAGAAAATTGGGGAAACCACGCACCATCTTGCCGGTTTGTGTCTGCTGCGCACCGATGATATTGATTCGGCATCGCCGTCAAACTTCCACGACATGGGGACCGTGGTGCGCATGTATCAACCCGGTATCGTGGACAACAAGATCCAGTTCATCGCGGAAGGTCAGCAACGGTTTCGAATCGTCGAATGGTTGTCACGCAAACCGCCCTTTATGGTGCGGGTGGAATACCCCGAAGCACCGCCGAAAGAACCAACGGAAGAATTACGCGCCTATGCACTGGCGTTAATCAATACCATCAAGGAACTGATTCCTTTGAACCCGCTGTACAGCGAGGAACTCAAGGCTTTTCTGGGTCGCTTCAGTCCAAACCAACCTTCCTTGCTCGCGGATTTCGCCGCTGGCATGACATCGGCGCGCAAGGAAGAACTTCAGGACGTATTGGAGACGGTACCCCTGTTGCGGCGCATGGAAAAAGTACTGGTGTTGATCAAGAAGGAAGTGGACGTCGCGAGACTGCAAGCTCAGATCCGCGCGAAAGTCGAAGAACGCATGACCGATCAACAGCGCAAATTCTTTCTGCGTGAGCAACTCAAGGAGATCCAGAAGGAGTTGGGGCTGGCCAAAGATGATCGTACTGCCGATGTCGAGCGCTTCCAGGGACGCATTGCCGCCTTGCATCTCACCGATGAAGCGGCACGGCGCATAACCGAGGAAATGCAGAAATTGTCGATATTGGAAACCGGATCGCCGGAATATGCGGTCACCCGTAATTACCTGGACGCCATGACTTCATTACCCTGGGGGAAATATTCCCGTGACGTACTTGACCTGGAACGGTCACGCAAAATATTGGACCGTGACCATGACGGTTTGGAGGATGTGAAGGACAGGATCATCGAGTTTCTTGGCGTCGGTGTGTTCAAGGGCGAAATCGCCGGCTCGATTCTCCTGTTGGTGGGCCCCCCAGGAGTGGGGAAGACCTCCATTGGGCGCTCCATTGCCGATGCCTTGGGGCGAAAATTTTATCGTTTCAGTGTCGGCGGCATGCGCGATGAAGCGGAGATCAAGGGACACCGCCGTACCTACATCGGCGCCATGCCAGGCAAATTTGTGCAGGCCATCAAAGAATCGGGGGTCGCTAATCCGGTGATTATGTTGGATGAGGTGGATAAAATCGGCGATTCATATCATGGTGATCCGGCGTCGGCGTTGCTCGAAGTACTGGATCCGGAACAGAACCATGATTTTCTCGACCACTTCCTGGACGTGCGCTTTGATTTGTCCAAGATCCTGTTCGTATGCACCGCCAACCAACTGGACACCATACCCCGACCGCTACTGGATCGTATGGAAGTGATCCGTTTGGCCGGCTACATCACCGCGGAAAAACTCGCGATTGCCCGACATCACCTCTGGCCACGGCAGTTGCAGCGCGCGGGCGTCAAAGCAGGACAACTGAAAATTTCTGATATCGCGTTGCGCCGTTTAATTGAAGGCTATGCCCGTGAGGCGGGCGTGCGTGGTTTGGAACAACAGTTGAACCGCATCGTGCGCAAGACAGTGATCAAGTTTCTGGCTGGCACCCAGGCACCCATCCATGTCGGCGTGCAGGAACTGGAGGAGTATCTCGGTCAACCATTATTCCGCCCGGAAAAATTACTCGGAGGCGTTGGTGTGGCCATGGGTCTGGCCTGGACCGCCATGGGGGGCGCCACGCTGCCGGTCGAGGCATCGGAAGTACACACCAAAAATCGCGGATTCAAATTGACCGGCATGCTGGGTGAAGTGATGCGTGAGTCTGCCGAAATTGCCTACAGTTATGTTTCCTCTCACCTCAAGGCATTTCACGCCGATACTGAATTTTTTGATGAAGCCTATGTACATCTCCATGTACCGGAGGGCGCCACACCCAAGGACGGTCCCAGCGCCGGCATTACCATGGCAACCGCCCTGTTATCCCTGGCGCGTAACCAGCCGATCAAGCGGCGGCTGGCCATGACCGGCGAGTTGACATTGACGGGGCAGGTACTGCCGGTGGGTGGCATTCGTGAGAAAATCATCGCCGCCAGACGCAGCAAAATTATGGAACTGATATTGCCCGAGGGTAATCGGCGAGACTTTGAAGAATTGCCGGACTACCTTCAGGAGGGTTTTACCATTCATTATGCGAGTCATTACAAGGACGTCTATAGCAAGATTTTCGTATAAGTCATATGCCATTACTGAGAAGATATTCAAAAACTTACGAACCCTCCGCGGTAAAGCGGGGCTGCCCGACGGATGCCAGGGCGCTACGGGTAAAGTCGATACTGCGTAATCTGTTGTGCTACCATTGGCGCTGGCAAAAGGGTATCGGAACGGAGTAATTATGCAAACGTCAGGTTGTAGCGCTGAAGATTCGGAACCGTTTGCATTGCGTGTCATGGGTGACAGCATGTTACCCGAATTCACGGACGGCCATATCATCCTGGTCGATCCCGGACTGAATCTCCGTCATGGTGTGTTCGCTGTGCTCGAGTATAACGGGGAACTACTGTTCGGTCAGTATCGTCGGGAGGGCGAACAACAATGGCTGCACTATCTAAACCCGGCGCATCAATCGGTATTACTGCACACGAGTTATGAGGTGAAGGGCGTCGTCACTCAACGCGCCACCGGCCGACGCAAGGACATCAAACATTACGAATACCCAGCGGCCTGAGCAGGGACTTACTACCGGACCTGATGTGCGCATCATATGCCAGGCTCTCGGGGCGAAGCACATGTCATCGCGCGGAGCGGTCCGTGTCACGAGTTCGTGATACTTCAAATCGTGATCGGACGAATGCCGTGGCCAAACCAGCCAGCAGGTTCACCCAATTCGTGGTCCGGCCGGAGATCGTTATCCACCTCTCGAGCAAGATCGTAACTCCTCGTAATTTCGATACATTTCCGAATTCGAGGCAGGTATTTTCCCGCAGTACAACGTTTTTAGTACATCGATATCGCAATTTCTTATAGCGTGTTCCGGGATAGGCATCACAGATGATATATGGTTCTACCGGTACTATACTCCGGTTGCCGTTCGTCCGAGAAATCCTGAATAAGGTTACCCCTATGGACTCTACCAGCGAGAGAAAAGTGTCCGCCCACCTCGATCTGGTTCGCGGCAAGAATCAGAAAATCAGTTACACCCTTTATAACGAACGTTATCTCACGGTGAATATCGCCAATCGTCGCAAAAAGCTCAATTACAAATTGGATCTGCTTTCTCTGGCGCCAGGTTGCACCAAACGCTACTGCCTGGGCTGGCATTGGCTGGCGCTCAGCCTGATACCGGCAATCGTTGGTGGATACTTCCTGCTGAATGTCATAAACCTCGGCGCTACCGGCGCGGTGACGGATCTGATCATCGCAGTGGCAACGTTCATACTTTGTGTCGCAGGGATCATGCAGTTTGTCATCACTTCACTCACGGTGACAGAATTCTATAGTTTACACGGTGGCATTGCGCTGGTGGAAGTCAGGGCGAAATTGCTGGCATCAAAAGACAGCAGAAAACAAGTCGTGAATTTTACGGAAGCTTTAGGAAAAAGCATCGACTATTGCAAACGTAAAATGAAAGTCGCAGATGGCAACCAGAAAGCAGGAGAATTGCGTACTTTGAGGCGCCTAGCAGAGCAGGGCGTCATTCCCCAAAACAAATACGAGTCCGTCAAACAGATAATTCTAGGTATCTCCTGATTTATCCTTGTATCTAGGCCGGGATACGGCGGGCACCGCCAAAGCAGCTATGTCATATTTCTGAATTTTCTCCAGTAACGATGCTGGGGCAAAGAATTAAATTGTGTTAGCGTATCAGGGTCAACATATTCTTTGTAACAAAAGTCGTGATTGCTGCCTCTGTCAGGGAAAATATTCATGACACGGATATTCGCGAATTTATGTTAAAAAGACTGATGGGAAAAACCGGGGAACCAATGGAATCTTTGCCTATTATGCGGCTTACGCTGGTCATTGTCGTTTATCTGTATAGCGGACTCACGATGGCTCACGATACCACTGCGCTCACAAATCAACTGGAACTGCATGCCCTGACACCACCGGCCAACAGCGCTGAACCGGCAAAAGAAGCGGTCGAGCATCTGCCGCAGATCATACGCCAGATACCCGAGCATGATATTACATTATTGAATGGCTGCGATATTATCGATATTGAGAAGAATTATTATACAATACGCGACGCGATTTCCGTCGGGGCTCCGGTTTTTAATCGCGGCGAGCATGCCACTTGTTACGTCATCTATGAACGCACCGCCAGCGACCTCGAATCAAACCCCAAAACCTGCAGGGGTGTACGCAAAGCCCTTGATGCCGGCCTGCATCGTGCGGAATCGCTTCCCACCTACAGCGAGAAAGCGTGGGCGATGCGCGATACCTTCGATGGATTGCTGAAGGTGATCGCTCGGAAATCCGATAAAATCAAATAACATCACCTTCAGAGAGCTTGATTGAATACAGGGTCACCGGACTGCGCCCCGCAGGGCGGCGGGGGTCCACAGTCAGCCGTTGGCGTTACTCGCGAGATCGGCCAATATGGCCTGTCTCACGGGCGAATTTGCGGTTGCTACTTCTTCTTCCTTTTCTTATTGGCCACGACATTGTTAAGCCATGATTTCAGATTACCGTTGGCTAATTCGCCCTTGGTGAATAGCTGGGCCAAGTCTTCCTGCGCCTGTTTGGCATGGATTTGAAACTCGGGGCGACCTTGACGTCGATCAGACTGCCGATTGGTGGTACCGGCGGCGCCATCAGCCGATATAGAGTCCTGGCTAGCTTGCATAATACGCGCTCTTTCCTGCGCGTAGGCTTCCATGCTGGAATAGTCGAAGGTAAACTCATTTGCGGTCACAATCGGCTTGTCATTCTGGCTCTCATTGTAATCCTGCATGGGCAGTTTCTCGAGAATTGCCGCAATGCGCTTGTCTTCCGTGTACGATCTGATCTCAGAGAATATATCCGCGAGTTTGTCCGACGAACTGGGTTTACTGACCGGCGGCGGCGTGGCCGAGGTTTCCCCATAGCTCAGCGGTGCAGAGGAGGGCGACGGCGCCCGGTGCCTGGCGCGGTGGTCGGTCTGAGCGGGCGCCACGGTATCCAGTGACTCGGCCGGTTCCGGATCATCAAACACCGCATCGACGATTGGTTGTTCGAAGTCGTTCGCCATCGGCGCGGCGCGTTGCTCATAGCTCGCCGCGACCGGCGACTCGATGCTACCGGCTTCTTCAGCTTCATAGGTTTCTGATTTGAATTCCGCTGGGCTGTCGACGTCAAGGGCGAAAGTCGACAGGTCTACTTCATCAACTTCATCGTAGGACGGTTTCAGTACGGTAGCTTCCGGGTCACTATGGCTTTCCATTGCTGGCGCGGACTGCACGAGGTCCGGCTCGGCCTCCATTTCGGGCATGTAAAGAGGCAGATCGCCTCTATTCGCCAGAACTTCTTCGACCAGACGCTTGCCGAATTGGTGGCCGAGATTTTCCAATCCCCGCTGGTACTCGGCGTCTATATCGAAAGTTGGCCGGATTGACTGCAAGGCATCACAGAGCTTCCCCAGAATTTCATTCAGCCATTTATTGCGCTGTAACCGATCCTCCAATGCACAATCGGAAGAATTGCAGATCACATAGGGTATGTTATTTTGGGCAATAAAATCGTAAAAGACGTGATCATCGTCCAGACCCACGCCAAAACGGTCGAGCAACAAAACATCGGAATCGGACAATACACGCTTGTAATCAAGCGCGGCGGTCATCTGATACTTAGTGGTCCGCGCAAATAACGGTGTGTAGGCTTTGGTGAGGATCACGCCCGGGGAATTCACGCAACATAAAACAGCAAGCGTGAATTGCTTGGTATCCAACTTTGCCAGCACCCCAGCGCTGTGCGCTGGGGTGCTATTGGCAGTTAAAACATCAGTTTGGTTGCCTGTTTCCACGTTATTCCCTTCCGACTTCTCCGCCGACTCTTCGTTTAAGTCACCACGGACATCGCTTTCTTATTTTGTTTTTTCGCGAATCTGTCTTAGCTATAGATTGCGGCGTGACACGGTGTCACCGGCCAACGGTATCGGAGTCGAATGCTCTCGTATACCTGATTGTTATTTTCTGGAATCGTTCCAGGGTCATCCAGCACAGCCGCAACTTGCCATATTATGGCAAAAATCGTGATTAACTGGTAACGTCCGCGTGTAAACCCGTTTCAGCTTGTCGTTGGCTGGGGTTCGGTAACGGGGACTGTGACATATCTTCAGCTTTTGAATCCGCCAGCGCCTGTTGTAAGAATTCACGCACATACACGATCTTGTTCAAATCTTTCTGAATTCGGACCTTTTCTTGCTGTAGCGCCTCAACTTTGCGGCTCAAGTCTCTGATCATTTCATCTTTCTTGTTGGTTTCGCCGTGTATTGCTGATTCTTTACGTTTTGCATCAGCGATAATATCGGAGAAGTGGATATCGACAGATTCCAGTGTCTGTTTCATTACGCCAGCGATGACCCTCGCGCTAACATTATGATTTTTAAGAGAACTCACCAGCTCAACGGCTTGATCGATACTGTATTTCATTGGTTGATATTTTCCATGATCAGAGTTTGACGGACTATTATCACTTGACGTTTTAGGAAGGTCGAGTGAATTCTTATTTGGAATCATTTCGCTGAGTTTCTTGGTAAAAAAGCTCATCCTATTCCTTCGTTGCCATTATCAAGACCAACACCCTATAAAAAACACCACTAATCTATCTATTTTATAGCTGCATTGCAAATTTATTGGGGTGTTTTGAACGGGCCAGGAAACCCCGCGACCAATAACAATATTTTATCGGTCAGGGGTAAAATATTCTATGTTTGCAGTGAGAATCAGTGATATCTAGGCGTTAATGGGGCATTTTTATGTAGGATATTTGACCAACACAGCGGAAAGCAGATCTAGAACCGAGCTAATTATAAGGAGTTTCCCCCATGGTAATCCATGGGGGAGCAACGGGTCTGACTACCAGCCCCAGACTATTCCTTCCAACAGGTTTTCGGCGCCGGCATAACGCTCAACTTCCGCCTGGGCAAAGGTGGGTTTTGATTTGCTAAAACGTTCCAACAGCTTCATCGCAGACTGGCGGCCAGTAACCGATAACAAACTGGTTCTGACAATCTCCTGCGACTTGCCCTGCAACCGGCGGGACACCGTAATCGTCTGATTGGGCAAGGGTTTGCTGGTGAAGATTACCCTTAACTTCTTCTTGTCCTGATCGCTGATCTTACTTTCATAAAAATGGTTGCGCAGGATAGCGGCACTACACTGTCCACCTAGAAAGGCCTTATATACTTCCGGAATACCACCTTTAACTTCTACCACCGGTGGCAACAGGGAATCATCATGAAATTGAGAGAGATATGTCAGCATGCTGAGATTTGGTGATGCCATCCCGCAGGTCTTCTTTGTCTTCAAGTTCCGCAGTTGTTTGATTTTATTATCATCTGCATTGACGACCACAACAAAGCCCAGATCGCCCGGTATCGTGATCAAAGGGGTATGCTGCAGGTGTTTCATGCGCCACGCCGCGAAGTGGGGGCCATCGAACACTATATCGAAGCTATCATTGCGCATATCCACGGCGTACGTCGACCAGTCCACGGGGTGCTTATAAACGACGTTTTGCCCCAATTGTTCACTAAGATATTTCGCAATTGGACCATAAATGGCCATACCCTCTTCGGCTGATTCCCGGGGCGGGGCGGTCAACACCAAGTCCGCGAATACAGGAAAACTGGCTAAGGCCGCTAGTAACACAGTAAAAGTCACTGCAATTCGTGTAAATCTCATTTCCGATCTCCTCGCGTAGCATTATCACGTAGTGAAAGCATGGTAGATGGCGCGCAGCCATAGCGCCTCGCCAGGAGGTTATCGTCGAAAAATTGCCAGGCTTTAGAGGAGGTATTTCCCGACCATTTCCCTAGGAGTTAGATAGAGCAATGGCCGGTCAGGCGAAGGGGTGTTAGCTGCTATAGCGCGGTTTGCGGAGTGATTTCAAGGATTGAGGATTATTCTGGCGACCAAATTCAAAAAGCGGGGCTTCCAAGTTCGCATCAACCGCTCCTGTCTTATGGCCGTTAATCATTAACAATCCAGGCGCACTTTGGTAAATTTCGTAAAGATTTTCCTCTTCAGTTTTGATACGTTTAACCAGTACCTCACCGATAGCTTGTAGTTCAGCTGTGAAGGGTTCGATATTATCAAGCCCCAGATTCGTTTCTTTCCATTTGCCATAAAAATTACGTACCGCTTTCCCGATCAGATTCATTTCTTTACGAAACTGCACGATGAGATCATGGGTGGAGTCATCGTTCTTGAAACTGTAATCCAGGAAAACGTACAGTTTAGTGTACTCCATCAAGACATGCGCGTTGAATTCGTGAACAAAAGACTCCATGGTGGGCTTGATTTTCTGGAATTGCCTGTCCTGAACCTGGCGGGTAACCATAAGATAAATGCGTACCAGTTCCTGATGATCACGTTTGAGGCGAGTTACCAGCTTGGTATCGAATGCGATCTGGGTACCGGGTGCGTAAAGCACGCTATTTTCCCGTTTGCCGTTAGCGCCATTACCACCAAAGAGCTTAGTAAACGACAACCAGCTACTGAGCATATCTCCCCCTTGGGCTTTTTTTAGAATACTACCCAAGCTTATAGTCGCATCAGCTTATAAAGTGCTTAAAACATTCATCTAAAGATAGGCGGCGAAGTTGTACGCGTGTTGAGACACCGTACTGGGTGGCACATACCTCAGCGTGGTGATCAAGTTTTTAGG
>JAHECY010000037.1 GCA_024641505.1 Gammaproteobacteria bacterium | reverse complement strand
GGGGATGGTAACAGTCAGCACACCATGCTTACCCACTGCCTGTATATTTTCAACATCAACCCCTTCCGGCAGGCTAAATCGGCGGCTGAATGTGCCCTGCACACGTTCACGGTTACGCACCGTGCCCGATTCGACCTTGATATCCGATTTCCGTTCACCGGCGATGGTCAACACGCCCTTATCCACCCGCACATCGACCGTCGCGGGGTCCACCCCGGGAATATCCAGGCTCAGCAGGTAGGCGTCTTCCTGCTCCCGGATATCCGCCAACGGGACCCAGGCATTGGATGCCCGGCGCTCCGATCGCGCCAAACCATTAACCAGTTGATTCATTTCCCGATTCCAGCGGTCCCTGGACGACCAGGGTGCATAAGCAATCACATTCATATTGAGACTCCACAGAAGTTTAATTAACAGTTACGGCTCATATAAGACCGGGAACCTGTTTTTCAATGTTTCCGGCTCCGGGATTGACCTGTTACTCTTGGTACCCCGAGACGCGCTAGATGGCGCCTTGGGGGCCAAATTCTATAAATGCCTCACCACAACATCTTGTGTCACGGTTTAAATCCTGTGCACAGCCTGTGAATACTTTAGCTATTTATTTGTTTTATCTATGTTATTGATTAAGTGTCGTTTTAATACTCAACATTCGGTCTCCTCAATGCTGGACAGACACCGCGTATAGTCTATACTTCGTGGACTTCACCACAAGATGTTGTGGTTGCGTAAGTTTCAATCAACCCCCAGAACAACACCATAAATTACGATAACCGTGAGGTATCCGCATCCATGAAAGCAGCCAAACTACAGCCTGTTGCCGTACCCGCAAACGCCATTACCTTCCAAGCCGCGTCCATGGATATCTGGGACAAGAAATATCGACTGAAGACCAAAAATGGTCAGGCTGTTGATGAAGCCATTGACGATACCTATAAGAGAGTCGCCAGAGCCCTGGCAGATGTTGAAACCACTGAAGAAAAACGCGAACTTTGGAATGAGCGCTTCCTCTGGGCATTGCGCCAGGGCGCCATTCCCGCCGGGCGTATTATTTCCAATGCCGGTGCCCAGGCCTATAAACCGTCCACCTCCACCATCAACTGCACGGTTTCCGGCACGATTACCGATTCCATGGACGATATTCTGCAGAAGGTCCATGAAGCCGGATTGACCCTGAAGGCCGGTTGCGGTATCGGCTATGAATTTTCCACCTTGCGCCCCCGGGGCGCGTTCGTGGCCGGCGCCGGCGCCTACACCTCCGGCCCGCTGTCGTTCATGGATATCTACGACAAGATGTGTTTTACCGTGTCCTCCGCCGGGGGCCGCCGCGGCGCCCAGATGGCCACCTTTGATATCGGCCATCCGGACGTACTCGAATTCATCCGCGCCAAACGGGAAGACGGCCGCCTGCGCCAATTCAACTTGTCTTTATTGATCACCACCGAATTCATGGAAGCCGTGCGCCACGACCGCCCCTGGCATCTGGCTTTCCCCCTGACCCGCAAGGAAGTGGAGGCGGACAATATCGACCTGACCGACAGCAACACCGTGATCTGGCGCAACTTTCCTTATAACGCGCCTTACCTCAGCAACGAACAAGGTCAGGTGGCCTGCAAGATCTACCGCACCATCCGCGCCCGGCGCGTGTGGGACGTGATCATGTCCTCCACCTATGATTACGCCGAACCCGGCTTCATTCTCATCGACAAGGTCAACGAGATGAACAACAACTGGTTCTGCGAGAATGTGCGTGCCACCAATCCCTGCGTCACCACCGATACCTGGGTGCATACCGCCCAGGGTCCGCGGCAAGTCAGCGACCTCATCGGCCAGGCTTTCCTGGCGCGAGTGGATGGCCGGGATCATGCCAGCAGCGCTGCCGGATTTTTCAAGACCGCCACCAAAGCCGTCGTCAGCCTGGAGACCACGGAAGGTTATAAACTGCGCCTGACCGCCGATCATCGGGTACGCCGGGTCAGCCGTTTTGATCGTTATCATACCGATACGCAATGGTGCGAAGCAGGCAAATTGCTGCCCGGTGACCGGGTGTTATTAAACGATCATAGCAGCAATACCACCTGGTCCGGCGCTTATACCCGGGAACAGGGTTATCTCATGGGTTTACTGGTGGGCGATGGCTGCCTGAAACAGGACAAGGCGGTGTTATCCGTGTGGCAACCGGCGGCGGCAGTCAACGGCGCGCCCCCGCAGTTGTCCGCGGCCACGCGCGCCGTCATGGATTCGGCCTTGGCAGCAGCCCAAACTTTACCGCACCGCAATGATTTTACCGGCTGGCTACCGGTAGCAGGCCGCGGTGAATTCCGCCTTGCCACCGCCGCCATCAAACACCTGGCCGAGGAACTGGGCATGGCCCCCGGCGGCAAAGCGATTACCGGCGCCATGGAACGCAGTTCCAGCGATTTTCATCGCGGTTTCCTGCGTGGTTTGTTTGATGCCGACGGCAGCGTCCAGGGCAACCAGCAAAAAGGTGCCAGCGTGCGTCTGTCGCAATCCGATTTGCCAATCCTGGAAGCCACGCAACGCATGCTGCTGCGCCTGGGCATCGTCACACGCATCTATCGCGACCGGCGCCCGGCGGGCACCAGCAACCTGCCCGACGGCAAGGGCGGCACTGCGAGTTACAACATCAAGGCCCAACACGAACTGGTAATCAGCGGCAGCAACCTGGAAACCTTTGCGCGGAATGTCGGTTTCACCGACAGCGATAAAATGCAACGCCTGCAACAGACGCTGGACCGGTACCAGCGCAAACTCAATCATGAGCGCTACGTCGCCCGGGTCGAAAAGGTCGCCGCGCACGGTACCGAAGATGTCTATGATGTACAGGTGCCGGGCATCAACACATTCGATGCCGCTGGCCTGCACTCCCATAATTGCGGCGAGCAACCCCTGCCCCCCTACGGCTCCTGCCTGCTGGGATCGATCAATCTCACCAACTTCGTGCTGGAGCCGTTCACCGACCAGGCGCGCTTCGATTGGGATAATTTCCGCAAGACCGTCGCCATTTTCACCCGCATGCTGGACAACGTGGTGGAAATCAACGGCCTGCCCCTGCCGGGCCAGGAAGCGGAAATCCGCAACAAACGCCGTCACGGCATGGGCTACCTGGGCCTGGGCTCGGCAATCACCATGCTGCGCATGCGCTATGGCGCCAAGGAATCCCTGCAGTTTACCGAACGTGTGTCCCGGGAACTGGCCATCGAAGGCTGGAAAACCGCGCTGGATCTGTCCCTGGAAAAAGGTCCGGCACCGATCATGGAGCAGGATTTCCTGGTCAACGAAGCGATGCTGGTGCAGCGGCCCGAGATGAAAGTCGACGGCTGGCATGTGGGTGACACCATCAAGGGCAAAGTATTGCACGCCAAATACAGCCGTTACATGGAGCAGGTGGCGGAATTCGAACCGGAACTAGTGGCGGAACTGGCCCAGGTTGGCGCGCGCTTCACCCACCATTCGTCCATCGCGCCCACCGGCACCATCTCCTTGTCCCTGGCCAATAACGCCAGCAACGGCATCGAGCCCAGCTTCGCCCATCAATACTCCCGGAACGTGATCCGTGAAGGCCGGAAAACCAAGGAAAAGATCGATGTCTTCTCCTATGAACTGCTGGCCTACCGGCAATTGATCAACGCCAAGGCCTCCCCCTTGTCGAAACGGGAAGGCGAGATCCTGCCGGAGTATTTCGTCTCCGCCGAGGACATCTCTCCCAAGGAGCATGTCGACGTGCAGGCGGCGGCCCAGAAATGGATCGATTCTTCCATTTCCAAAACCGCCAACGTGCCCACGGACTTCGCCTACGAAGATTTCAAGGATATCTATTTATATGCCTACGAGCAGGGCCTCAAGGGATGCACCACGTTCCGCTTCAATCCGGAGGCCTTTCAAGGCGTGCTGGTCAAGGAGCAGGACCTGGAGAACACCACCTACAGCTTCACCCTGGACGACGGCACGGTGATCGAAGCCAAGGGTAACGAGGAAATTGAATACGACGGCGAGATCCACAGCGCCGCCAATTTGTACGACGCGATGAAAGAAGGCTACTACGGCAAGTTCTGACCGCAGCTTCCGTTACCACCTGAACATCGAGGGAGAGCAGAGACCATGACCATCAAGATTACAAAGAAAATCACCGGCTACAACGTGGCCAAACCCAAGGATGAACCCAAAGTGGACGTCAAGGAAGTGCGCAAGGAAAAAAGCAATGTGGTGCACATGCATGAAAAGGTGGAACGCCCGGACATGCTGCTGGGCTCCACCTACAAGGTGAAAACGCCGTTATCGGAGCATTCCCTGTATGTGACCGTCAACGACATCATCCTGAATCCCGGCACCGAGCACGAACTGCGCCGCCCCTTCGAGGTGTTCATCAACTCAAAGAACATGGACCACTTCCAGTGGATCGTGGCCCTGACGCGCATCATCTCTGCGGTGTTCCGCAAGGGTGGCGATGTCACCTTTCTGGTGGACGAACTGCGTTCCGTGTTCGACCCGCGCGGCGGCTATTTCAAGAAAGGCGGCAAGTACATGCCGTCCCTGGTAGCGGAAATCGGCGATGTCATCGAAAGTCATCTGCGCATTATCGGCATGATCAAGGACGACGGCCCGGACGAACACCAGCAAAAGCTGATTAATGAAAAACGCCAGCAGTTTGAAACCCGGCGCGATAAGCAGGCCGCAGAATCCGCCAGCGAATTTCCCGAGGCCGCGCAGTTGTGCGTAAAGTGCAGCACCAAGGCGGTAATCAAGATGGACGGCTGCATGACGTGCTTGAATTGCGGGGATTCCAAGTGCGGTTGACGCAACTCTTAACTTAACCGATCCGTCCCCATGACTCCGCAGCCGGCGAAGTCATGGGGACAGGCAAGCGCTGCTCACCACCACTTCCGGCGTTTGAAAAAAACCACCATCAGCGCTCCGACCACCAGCATCAGCAACCACACCAGAAAATATCCGTAGCGCCAACCCAGTTCCGGCATATTGAAAGGGCTGGCGCGATCGAAGTTCATGCCGTACAGGCCGACGATAAAGGTCAGGGGCATGAACACCGTCGCCAGCAGCGTCAATGAGCGCATGGTCTCGTTGAGCCGGTTGCTGACGCTCGACAGATACACATCGAGCAAACTGGAAGTCGTGTCTCGATAAGTTTCGATGATTTCGAGAATCTGGATGATGTGGTCATAACAGTCACGGAAGTAAATCTGCGTGTGCTCCTGAATCACGGCAAATTCATCGCGGCTCAGGGCGTGCAAGATCTCCCGCTGCGGCCACAGCATCCTGCGTAATAATTGCAGCTCCCGTTTGGCGATGTGGATATTCTGCAGGGAACCGCGTGTCGGTTGATTCAGCACCTCATCCTCCAGTTGCTCGATGCGCTCATCGAACTCCTCCAGCACCGGGTAACACAGATCGATGATCATATCGAGCAGGGAATAGAGCAGATAGTCGCTCTGATGTTTGCGCAAGCGCATGCCGCCGTTGTGCAGGCGCTGGCGAATCGGGCCGAACGGGTCCTCGGGACCCGGACATACGCTCACCACGTAGTTCTTACCGATAAACAGGCTGATCTGCTCTATCATCAGGCCATGCGCCGTGCGCACCGGCAAGCTCATGATGACAAACAGATAGCCGTCAAAGACATCCATTTTGGGCCGTTGCCCCACATTGAGCACATCTTCAAGGGTGAGTGAATGCAGGTCGAACAGCGCCCCCAACTGACGAATACTCTCCGGATCCATGGCGCCTTGAAAATGAAACCAGCAGGCATCGGGATTGCTCAGATATGGCTTGCAGTCCTGCACATTGCCAAGCTGTCGCCCCATCATGCTGTCTTTTTCACCGCCAATGACATTGATGGAATAGTGCGTTTCCGCTTCCGCCGCATCGGACGTCAGCGTACCCGGCGGGGTACCGGGGGGATGATAGCGTTTTGCAAAATAGGCCATGGCGGAATCACGATAATTCGATGATGGGAATATCAGGAATTATAGCAGGAAGTGACAACATCATAGCGATGACGTCTATCAGCCCCGCGCTTACCGAGCACCACGGCAGCGCCTTACCGGAACATCCGGTACGCCGTGCGTTGAAAACGTCTGCAGACCGGTTGGACTTACGTGCGCAGCTGACAGCTGCAACACTGCGCACACAGATTACTTCGGGCAGTTGCCGGCTTTACACAACGTATCAGAGATGCGCTCTACGCGCTGCAACATGTCGGCACGCAAGCCTTCCATTACCCGGCCGAGAAAATTCTGCACCGGCGCGAACCGATAGACCTGGATAAAATCCGTCAGCTCCTGATCCTCCACATCGCGAAAAGTATAACGCAAGGTCATGGCGATGGTGTACCGGCTGGGGCGCTGCAACTGTTCATAGATTAGCTGCAGCAGCGTATCCGCGTCGCCTTTGGGATCACGGGATTTTTCATCCACTGTGTTGAAACCGCGCATGATGCTGTACACGGTCAGCGCCTGCGCCGCAATAAAAAACTCGGTATCGGCGGCGGCTTCGTCGAAGGTTTCCAGCAATGTCTGGCGATTCTTCGACAGGGCGTTGTCCTTATGGCCTTTCGCCAATTCCCGAATGGCCTCAAGCCCGGCCGCACTGGCGGCATGCTCGCGCAAGCCAATCAACTTCCGCGCTTGCTCCGTCGCCAGCAGATTTTTCAGTGTCGCCAGCTCCTGGGCATTGATCTGCGTGGCCAGCGTGGTCACCAGTGCCGTGACAATATCGTCCGGCGCATAGGTTTTACCATACAGATCCGCCATGCGCTGATACTGGTCCTGGGACAATCCGGTTTCCTTGCGCCGCTGCTCGATGCTGTCGCGTAATATTTCAGGCACGTCGTCCACCAGACGCACAACTCCCAATTGCTCCATGATCGCATGCACATCCTCACGGGAATCGGCGTACACCGCAGGGGCGCGAACCAATGCTCCCAGCACCACAATCCCGATTATTGTTAAATATCTCGCCATAACGACTCTTTTTCCCATATCCCGGAACAATCCGGCGCCGCTGAAGTGGTATCATCGCGGCTGACCTGTGACCTGGCGCTCACTGCTGCGCAGGGCAAGTGTAACATTGGTTTGAAGGATTTTCCGAGACTCACACCGATTCTTAAGGAGATGTACCCTATGTATTGGAGCAAGATTATTGCGTTCTGCCTGGCAATGACAGCCTTCACCTCCGCCCATGCCCTGGAAGATGAATGGGCAATCGGCATGGCGGCTCCCACCCCCACGGGTATCACCCTCAAGAAATGGGTCGACAATATTACCGCCTACGACATGTTCTATGAGTGGTCCACCAGGGATCGGCGCGCCGTGGTAAACCTCGACGTCCTCACCCATGATTTCGAAATGCTGGAAGCGGAAACCGGCAGCATGGCGGTGTATTATGGCTTCGGCTTGCATGTACGCTATCAAAAATCACGCAGCCCGATCTACGGCATCCGCATTCCGCTGGGTATCGTTTATATGCTGGAGAACAAGCCCCTGGAATTTTTCGGCGAATTCGGGCCCCGCGCCGGCGTGATTCCGGAGACCACGTTCGCCGTCGACATGGTCGTGGGTCTCCGTTATCGTATTTAACACACCGGCGGGAGTGTCTTTTAGCCCAAGGGATTGACGATGGCGCGCGACGCCATGAAAAACATCACGTTCTCGTTGTTATTTTCCGGGTTGAATTTTATCCCCATGCGAAAAGAGTCAGTTTTGTTTTGTTCCAGACTATCGACCCTGACGGTATTACACCATACGACACGGCCCTCGACGCTGATGCTCCAATCTCCGGCGGTAAATACCAGGGCCACGGTACTGCCAATTTCCAGAGGTACGGGTAACTCAATACCCGCGCCGGACACCGAGACATCGTTGACGATGGTGGACTCGAAGTGAACATCTTCGGAATCCAGCTCGAAGTAGCCATTGACCTCTTCCAGTTGAATTTTCTGCCGGTTGTCATCGCGACTATTTAAGTTCTGACCATTTCCGTAGTGCGGAACCATAATTTCCTCCAGAAGTTTTTTATGTAATTCGATCCTGCGTTGCTTGAAACGCGCACAAAACCAGCGAATTCCATGCCAATTCCCCCCGAATTGCACCGAAGCTTACAAATCTACCGTATGGCATCGCCAGCCGCTGTTCAACTTTGAAAGCAATAGCATCCACGGGAGGCTTGGATTACAGTAGCCTTATCACTCCCACCCACCAGCCGAGACTCGAGGACGTGTCCGTGCCTGCCATTAAAGCGTTGCTATTTTCAATCACGATTTGCCTTGGCCTAACCCTCAGCCTGATCAACCAGCACGCCGATGCCTCACCGATCACCCTACAAAAAGGTGTATTCCTGGTTGCGACTGCCAACCTGCACGGCACCAGTTTTGAAAAAACCGTCATCTTGATCACCGAGCATGGCGCAAGTGGCGCCATGGGTCTCGCCATTAACCGACCGACCGATCTGCCATTGGCGGAGGTGCTACCGGAACTCAAGGACATGACACAGGTGGACGACGCGCGTATCTATCTGGGCGGGCCCGTACACCCCATGGCCATAGTGTTTCTGGCGCGGGCCGCCACCCCGCCCGATGGGGGCATACATGTGTTTCGAGATGTCTTCCTGGGTGCCGGCATGGCGGGATTGAAATCGGCGCTGGCGAACTCCTCTGGCGAGGATAAGAAGGTACAAACCTATTCTGGCTATGCCGGATGGATGCCGCAGCAACTGGAAAATGAAATTGCCCGGGGCGACTGGACAGTCATTCTGGCGGACCCCGTGGAAATCTTTGGCGCTGAAACCGAAACCTTGTGGCAAAGGCTGTCCCGCAAATGGGCAGGGCGGTGGATATAAGCGTTTGTGGTCAAGCATCGTCACGATATCAGAAAATCCAATTTTGAATCGTCACGCAAATGGATATACTGACTCCACCAATTATTATGTTAAATAATTCCTATAATAACCATGTGGATGTCCTGATGAACGAGAACACTAGTGTTTTATGCAGTGCTGAAGGTTATTTGCCTGAGAACAAGCGCGGCCGCGTGGAACGACGCACCAAAGCCAGCCACATGAATGTTCACGCACTGATGGGCCGTCGCAAGGCCATCCGCCGCGACCAGGATGGCAGCCACCTGCACCACACGGATTACCACGAACCGCATCTATTTTGGTCAACTATCGTTATTGTCTTGCTGTGCGTTTTTGACGCCCATTACACACTGATGCTGCTGGAACGTGGCGGAGCTGAACTTAATCACCTGATGGATTACCTGATCCGCAATAGCCTGTTTGGTTTCTTCGCCATTAAATACACTCTTACCGCCCTGAGCCTGTTTATATTAGTGGCATACAGCAAGCTGAAAATATTTAAAATGATTAAAATACGTTATTTGATATACGGTTTCCTGGCGATTTACTCCGTACTGGTGAGCTATGAGCTGAGTATCTGGCCAGGCTCCTTGATGGAAATTTATCCACATCTCTAACAAAGATACTGGCAGGGGTTTCATTTCACCCCTTTGTGTATTCCCGAAACTATGCTAGCTTTAATCCATAGCGTCGATTCGCGTACCCGCTTGTTATTGATCGATAACCAGACCCAAGACAACCATAACGATTGAGGAGAACACCCCATGATTCTACCTCTCCAGATTACCTGTCGTAATATCTCGCTGCTGCACACCATCGAAAGCGCAGTTGAGGAAAGAGCCAGCAAGCTGAGCAGTACGTTTAAAAATATCATGCGCTGTCATGTAGAGGTCAAAATGTCCGAACCCGATCCGGTGGACAAGAAAACCTACCTGATGATCATTAATATCCAGATTCCCGGCAGGCAGTTTGCCGTCAAATACTCACTGGCGCTGGATCCATTACCCACCATCAAGAAAGCCTTTACCGCGGTACAACGCTTGCTGCAACAGTACTACCAACAACTGAAACATCAGCACAACGCGTCAATAGAACCACCCGCCAGGGTCAGTGAATTGGCGTTGGACAAGGGTTTTGGCTATATCACCACTACCGCCGGCAAACGCTATTATTTCGACGAATATCATGTGATGGGCGATGGCTTCAAGTCCCTGTGTCCCGGCGTACCGGTGCGCTTCATGGTGCAATCCGACGGACAAGAACCCCAGGTGTGCTTTCTGGCACCCCTCTAACAAAACGACCGCGCAAGCAGATATCATCAGCATCACCGTATCGACGGACAGCGCCCCGGGTCGCGTATCCGGTGAAACGGGAACCTTTGACTGGCGCGGGCAATACCCGCTCTAGTTCATTGGATATAACATAATCTTATTTACAAATAGTGCCCATAATCTGTTAAACAGTGTAAAATACCCTCTATTGTTTTAAGTTATTTACGGTTATTTAACATACACTATTTCAGGATAAAGGGCATGTCTACACAAGTTCTCCCTACCGCCAATACCTGGTATGTCAATCCCACCGGCAAGCTCATCAAAGTGCGCATGCTGAGTTATACGCAAGGCAAACTCATGGCAGTATTGATTGAATATCTGGAAGGTACTTCCCAATGCGTTAGCGTCGAGGACTGGAACAAACTGGACCTGAACAAGCACACCTGGATGCCAAGCAGCGACTTAATGTCCTGGCAACAGTAAGCAGCACCCCTACCCAACAAGCGCTTGTAAACTACCTCCCGAACGGGTCGGGCGTTTACATAAATAGCTTCAGTACCTCATCCTGCCATTCATGGCTGAAATCCGTCCAGTCAGCGTTGGGCGGCGGGTAGTTGTTTCGACAGTAACCCCGCTTGCCCGCGAAATCAAATGCCGCATGCGGGAAGTCATTCAACAGCAATAATGCTTTATCACCATCCGCGGACCAGACGATCTTCAAGTCGGAGACCAGGTTTTGTTCACGCACATTCCCAACATCATAAATATGCAGCATATCCAGGATCGAACCACCCTGCTCTCCCAGACTCAGGCCATAGAGATAAGCCACCTTGCCATCCTCCTCGAACACCACGGAAAACGCTGCCGAGGGCGATTTGCTTTCCAGATAGATCGGCTTGCCCACATATACGGTTTCATGCAGACGGATGGCGGAGTCGGGAATGGTGAGGGTTTTGGCGACCACCGATACGCTGACCCCAAAACACAGCACCGCCAGTGGCATGAGAACTACCTGTGACAGACACCGTTTGGCGATAATTGCACCCATTTCCTTGAAATAATCCACAGGAAGACTCCAACAATTAACCGGCTTAATGGTATCATAATCTGCAATGGATACTGATCAATAAACAAGCGGAACATGACCATGGAAAATACCAGCGCCGCAACGTTAGACCGCCCGGTCATCCTGCCCCAGGAACAAAAGGCCTGTCTTTTCGGATCACGCAACCTCGATTTCCTGCTGCTCGGCGGCCTGAGCATAGCGCTGTGGATACCCACGTATTTCCTGCAAGGCCAGTTCAGCAATGTTCAGACCGCAACTCTGGCGCTCCCCGGCATTGCATTTGTACTCGCCTACTGGGTTAACTATCCGCACTTCATGGCATCTTACAAACTGGCCTATTTTCAAGGCAGCCCCTTTATTCGGGACAACTGGTTCCAATTGATCGCGGTTCCCATCACCCTGCTCGCACTCATTCTGATGGGCCTGATTTTTTACCAGACCCCGATCGCTGATAGCGCGCTCATCACCGGGACCAATAGCCTGTTTGCGGCCTTGGGATTACGCACCCGTGTCGGCTTGCATCCTAACCTGGGCTCTGAAATCCTGGGGCACTTGATAGTATTGATGTATTTTACGGTCGGCTGGCACTACGCCAAACAAACCTTTGGGTGCATGATGGTGTATGCCAAGCTGGATAACTACCGATTGTCGACGCTGGAACGCAACCTCATTCGCTACAGCCTGCTCAGCACCTGGTGGCTGACCTGGTTGTACAGCAATTGCGCCGAAGGCAGTTACCCGTTTTATAATCTCACCATCCACCGTTTGAATTTGCCTTATGTCTGGTTTCAGGCGAGCTATGTGCTTGTTGGGTTTATGTTCGCTGCGATCGTGGTGTTACTGATCCGCAACTACCTGAAGCACCGGATGATACCCAGCGGCAATTTTCTGGTGCCCATGCTGGCCTTGTTGACCTGGCATATTCCTTTGGCGGGACAGCCGCAATATTTTTACATGATCGCTTTTTTTCATTCCCTGCAATACTTCCCCTTTGTCGCCAAAGTCGAACGCAGTCGTTATCAGCGCGCGCGACGTCCCCGTGCCTATTTACGGCTTGGCATTTTCTTTGGCCTCATGTGCTTGCTTGGTTACCTCGCCTTTGATTATCTCCCCAGTGGCCTGGATCGCACACTTGATACGCGCGCTAATAACGGCGTCAGCTTCTTTCTGATCGCGTTTCTCGCCTTCATCAACATTCACCACTATTTCATCGACAATGTCCTGTGGCGGTTTAAAAACAGGGACGTCAAAGAGCTCCTGTTCCATTAGATGAATTTCTTCATTTTTCCTTTATTATCATTGCATTAAAAAAATCGTTAAGATTTCCGTAAGGTATCTGTAAGGCCCTGTAATTTTTAGGTAAGCCCCGGGTAATAAACCCATCACTTGTAGTTAATATGAACCTGTTTAACTAACCCCAGGTCGTTGCTTGCTAGTGCAGCAACTGAGTTGATGAGTCAAACTGTTATAAGGAGTCGTGTTATGGGCGGTGGAATGGGCGGTGGAATGGGCGGTGGAATGGGCGGCGGCGGTATGGGCGGCGGCGGTATGGGCGGCGGCGGCATGGGCGGCGGCGGTATGGGCGGCGGTGGCGGCGGTATGGGTGGCGGCGGCGGCGGGATGTAGTCCTCCGATTGTGGTCGGTACCCAGTACCCACAACGATATTTTTGATTTTAATGTGGTCAGTGTTCGGTATTCTCGGGTGAGTGCCGGACGCTGGCCAGCTCTGTATTCTCTCGCCGAGCCCACCCCAATTCTGCCCTAATCTGAATCCTGCTTTTTTCCCCTTGCTGTCAATTTACTGATTTCCGTTTTTGTTCCTGTCGGTTTCCCTGGTATTTATCCCTTCTTCCTTCATAACGCTGCGCACAGAAGCAATAACCCTGGCAGCCATCCGCCTCACGTAGTAAATTGGCGGCAGTAATCATGGCGCAAAAAGAATAAACGAGGATATAACCATGCTTGAAGAGTTTTTAGGACTTATTTTCAGTTTTTGGACCGGCCTGGCGATACTGTCCATCGTCTTTGTCAAAGCATCCCTGCGCTTCGTGCCGCAAAACACCACCTTCGTGGTCGAGCGTTTTGGCAAATACAATAAAACCATGGACGCCGGTCTCAACTTCCTGATGCCGTTCATCGACAAAGTGGCGTACCGCCGCACCCTGAAAGAGCAGGCCGTCGATGTCCAGCGCCAAGCCGCCATTACCAAGGACAATATCTCCCTGCTGGTGGATGGTGTGCTGTATCTGAAAGTACTGGACCCTTACAAAGCTTCCTATGGCGTGGAAAATTATATTTATGCGGTGACTCAGCTCGCGCAAACCACCATGCGCAGCGAAATCGGCAAAATGCAGCTCGACAAAACCTTCGAAGAACGGGACAGCCTCAACATCAATATCGTCGCCGCGATCAATGACGCCGCCGTCCCCTGGGGGGTACAGGTATTGCGGTACGAAATCAAGGATATCGAACCACCACGCTCGGTGCTCGAAGCCATGGAACGACAAATGAAGGCTGAGCGCGAAAAGCGCGCCGTCATTCTGGAATCCGAAGGTCAACGGCAATCCGCCATCAATGTCGCGGAAGGCGAAAAACAATCGCGGGTATTGGGTGCGGAGGCCATCAAAGCCGAGCAAATTCTAAAAGCCGAGGGTGAAGCCCAGGCCATTCTCGCCGTCGCCGAAGCCAAGGCCAAGGCCCTGGACGTCATTGGCAAGATCGCCATTTCCGAAACCGGGCAGAAGGCAATCCAGCTGGAACTGGCGGGCAAGGCCATCCAGGCACGCGAAGCCATCGCACGGGAATCCTCGGTGGTGTTGCTGCCGGACGGCGACACCAACGCTTCTAAAGTTGTCGCCGAAGCCATGGCGATCATCAACGCCATGAATAACCGGCCAGAGAGTAGCAACGCAAGATGATCGCGGCCTACATCAACAGCCACCTGGCGGAATTCTGGATCACCACCGGCTTCGCGTTGCTGGCGGTGGAGGCGCTGCTCCTGGGATTTACCACAGTGGTGCTGCTGTTTGCCGGATTGGGCGCCTTGATTACCGGCTTATTGATGCTGGCGGGCGCCCTGCCGGAGACCTGGCTCGCCGGTATCGCCGGCTTCGGCATCAGCACCGGTCTCAGTTCCGCGCTGCTCTGGAAACCCCTGCAAAGCCTGCAGGGCAAGGAAGCAATTAAGAAAGACAATAGCAGTGATTTGGTGGGACTGGAATTCACTCTGGAACAGGCGATCAGCGTGACCGTGCCAGGTCATAAACGTTACTCCGGTATCGAGTGGCGTGTGGAAATCGATCATGAGACCGGCATCCAGGAAATCGCCGCCGGCACCCGGGTTGTAGTAACGTCGGTGGAAGTGGCATTGTTCCGGGTGAAGCCGCTGTAAACGCTTGCCCGGTGACAACAATATCGCGCCGGCAACGCGGACATTAATCCAGAACTAATATTAATACGGTATTTTAGCGCAAGTCAGGATGACAATTTGCCGCGGCTTACCGGCCGCGCTGGAATCCGCGCGGACTCTGCAGTAGCATAGACCGCAGTAGCATCCTTCATCATTTATTTCGTCGAATTGTTCCGATTCCATCAAGAACAGCTATATTCCCCAGAATCATCAGCAACAGGAGATTCATCGTGACCAGACTCTATAAACACAGTGTTTTTTTTCTACTATTTGCCGTAACGGCAACCATGGCGACGGGTTGCGACAAATCCAAGGACGCATCCGCGCCGGATAAAGCGGGCATGTCAAAGGAGCATGCCGCAACCATGGACACTTCCCAGGCACAAGGAACCATGGCGCACGACACTGCCATGGCCCCTGACGTCATCAGTTTCAATAAAGCGGCGCTGTATCCCGAAGGCGTGGATTACGATGCCAAGAACAACAGATTCTTAGTAACCTCCCTGCATGAGGGTATCGTCGGTGAGGTGAAGGATGACGGCAGCTATAATGTCGTGTTTCAAGATCCCAATATGGTATCGGCCATCGGCATCCGCATCGACGCAGCACGTGATCGCGTGCTGGTGTGCAATTCCGACCCTGGCGCCAGCATCCATACCAAGCCCGAAAATCAGGGAAAATTGGCGGGACTGGCGATATTTCAACTATCCACCGGCACATTAGTCACTTATCTTGATCTCGGCAAGCTCGGCGAAGGCGGACATTTTTGCAATGACATCGCTGTGGATGCCGCCGGCAATGCTTACGTAACCGACAGCTTCTCACCGATTATCTACAAGGTGGACGCCCAGAACAACGCATCCATTTTTCTGAAAAATGACCGCTTCAAAGGCGAAGGATTCAATTTGAACGGGATTGTCGTGAGCGGCGACAACCTGATCGTTGCCAAATACAATGAGGGCGTGCTGTTTAAAGTACCGCTGACTGATCCAGAGAAATTCACCCAAGTCAACGTCACGCAAAGCATGGCGGGCGCCGATGGCCTGGTGCTGACTCCAGACGGTCAATTATTGGTCATCGCAAATCTGGAAACCAACAAGGTGTTCAAGCTCACCACCGCGGACAACTGGGTATCCGCCACCGTTGCCGGCACCGCCGATACCGGGCCGGTATTTCCAACCACCGGTGTACTGCGCGGGGGTCAACTTTACGCGTTGCATGCCATGCTGCATATATTGTTCAATCCGGAAACCAAAGAACACATAGCACAATTCGAAATCCGTAAATATACGCTATAGGTTCCCTATCGTAGGGTCGGGGCAGGTCTTGAGACGTGATATTACACCAGTATTGCAGTTCTCAACGGCCTGCCCCCTCTTGTCCTCCATACTGGAATCGAATAACATCGCCGCTTTTTCATCCGCTTTTTTAAAAGAAAAATAGTCATCCCCATACCCGGGCGGCAGCGACCTTCTACCCGTTCTGATACTTTCCGGTAACCGGCGGAAAGCGTCCATCCAATATGCAGTCACAATCAGAGACTGACTGTGACCCCCTGTTTGGAGAGTTTTATGCCAGCCTTCGTCAAATAATAGGCTTCGGCGTTTTTCTCAACAATCCCGATATATATCAGCCCGCGCATTAGCCGAAATAACGAGGCGTTATCCAGCGCCAATTCAACAGCTAGCGAATCAAGTGTTTTGCCATGGTCACTCAGACAATCCAATATCTCCAATCCTTGGGCGGTGGCAATAATTTGGGTAATACTGTGGCCTGGCATCGCTTTCAACACTCTCATCTCGACCGGCATTATTTTTCTCAACACACCATCCAAGCGATCGAGTGCACCAGCCCATCGCCAAGCGACCCGTAACCACCCATAGATCAGAAATCGCGACACCAACAGAGACTTTGCGTGGCCTTTAGAATTTTAAGTCTTGCTCTATTGTCATACACATTATGGCGCGTGACCACCGCAGCTTTCCTGGTCCGTCCCGGTCACGAACGGATTTAAGGTGCTTATACCGACAACATTTGCCGATCGTCCCCCGAAAAAAAAGGGCCGCATTATCTGCGACCCATCATTATCAATATCACCGCCAATCAAGGCAGACTTGATACTAATATATTGAAATCGATTATTCTTCCTGGATATAAGCGTATCCGTGTTGCTCCAGATCAATCAAACGGCCGATCGCGCCTTGATTCACATGAATGACGCCATTGTCGCTGGCGTAAAGATCGGCATTACTCAAACCTTTGCCCAACATTGTTACACCGCAGACTTCCAGATTAAGATTCACACCCTGCTTTTTCAGAGCGAATATTTTTTCGATAAAACCTTTCACCTTCGGATCATTGGAGTTCTGTGCCCATGATATCGCGGTGCCATGAAAGATGCCGATAATGGAAACCGCTTCCGGATCCAGCAGGCCGGCGTCAATACGGGCCTTTAGGGCCGTGCCGAGCATCCACATGTGTCGCAGACCCACGGGATTACCGGCGCCATCCACTACCTGCGCATCCAGATTGAACACTGTCTTGACTTTTTTCAATGCTACCGGCGCGTCAACGCAGACGCTGGTGTTGACCGGACCACCGATCAAGGTATTCACCAGTGGCAAGGTGTCGCAGCTTGCCATGTAACCGGTAACACGGGCATCATCCCCGTCGGCAAATGCAGAGCTTGCGCCGAGGAAGGCGCCCGCAAGCAATGCGGCATTTAACAAATTGTGTTTTTTATTCTTGATTGACTCCAATTTCATTACTGACTCCCAATTTAATTTCGTGTTAATGAAAACAATCACACCTTCCGTTATTGTTCGGGCACCATCAGCCCCCTCTTCCGGAAGCCTTTTCATGGCCGAAAAAGCACGCCAATAATACCCGCAATTATCCAAAAGTTCAGGCGAAAAAAATCACAAATATTGATCTTTAGCCAAGCCCGCCAGATACAGTTTTATGGGCGGAATCGTCGCGCTCGAAATGTTTCATGCGTCAACTCACAGAGGGGATGTTACTACAACATTAAGCTGCCTTTATATCTGCATCAATATCACTGATAGATACCCCGATAGCACCCTACATGGCAGGTGACTTAAACAGGAAGCTACTGCCCGGACCGATTGAAGACGGCAACTTCCGCAGTGATGACCCCGGAAATGCCTGATTTCTTGCCTCAGAAATACTTTTTGCATTAGCCTTGCACACACCAGTCAGGAAGACGGTCAGTTGAGCACTGATACACGGAAATCCCACGATTTAGCGCAAGCTGGAAAAGGATGGCGCGCCCGGTTGCTACAGCCACTGTAAATAACCTATAGCGCTTGGCCCTCAATGCCTGAGAGCGCCAACACCGGGCACCCGTCCGTTATCGCCACCGGCGTAATCTGGCTGGCGGATAATCCGGGATTAATGTTCGTTTTGCCCGACACGTTCGTGATCGGCGTTCTTCATGCCCTTTGGCGGAGGCGGCGGCAATTCAGCATTGATTGGATTAAATCTATTGGTTTGAACGGTATGTGGATTGTGGCATTCAGTGCATACCCACCATCTCTTTTTACCGCCGGTAGCCCAAGCGCCTATTCTTTTTCCGTGTATGCCTTCTCGCCAATCAATATAAACCTCGCCATGACAGGAGCCGCATAGTCTTTGGGGCTGATTGAAGCTGAACTCTCTTCCCTGTCGGTCGACCAGCTTGTTACGGTTTGTGGCGCTATGACAATCGAGACACCATATTGCCCCGCGGCCATGTTGCAACTGAAGGGAATTCGCGACGATGTCTTGATGCATCGTGATCAACCTTGGTTTCTTATCCTTTGGAAAGACCACCATTGTGCCGTTGTGACAAGTTGCACAGCCGTCAGGCCCCATGTTGAAGTAGGTCAAACGTGGTTCTCGCGGTTTGACAACGGCATTGACGAAATCGCCGCGCGTGGCATCAGTCACTTCCGGCATTTCGCCCATGGGTATCGTTCCGTCAAATGGATCTCCATACCACAAAACACCGCTGGTCTTAGGTGAGCATTTTATATTTGGATAGCCATACTGGGGAACGATGTTCTCGGTCCTGGTGACGGCCGTGTAAGCTACCCTGCTTTCAAAACAGTCGGTCACTGGCTGCGCGTCTGTTGCTTTAGCCTGTTCCTCCACTGCGGTAGATTTGGCCTTCTGGGTATCCAAGCCACCCACCAGCGCCAGGCCACCAGCAACAACAGCGAACAGGGCAAGAACAATTATTACTGTCGTGGGTGCGATCTGCGGTTTCATCTTAATGAATGTCCTTCTTAATCTGTTCACAAGCTACCTGTCCGGCATAAGCCAGACGTGACCGCTTGCACTACGTCACGCAAAAGAATCTTGAGTTCATAGACCGGTCTAGGCGGCATCTACCGGTTTGCTGTACTTCACTTCGCCGGTCAATATGCCGACCGCACCCTTTACCAATAGGGTCAACGACAAGAATCCGACAGCCCAAGTCAACACCACATTGTATAGCTCAATAAATGTGGGATGGTATTCGGTGTATTCTCCGAGAGGCGAGGGGCTGAAAGCGGGAAACACAAGCATCATTGGTTTTTCCATCAAAATCGCCAAGAAAATTACAACGCACAGAATTGGCAGCCAGCGATCATAGCTCTTCCTGATCTTCGGGTTGAGGATCGCAACAAAACTGACGACAATTGTTACCACCGTTCCCCAGAACCAAGGTACGTACATGTTGAGCCCATTATGTCCGAACATGCTGTAATTCAGCGGGGCGGCGTGCTCGGTATTCGAGTACAGCGCCGTAAAATACTCGGCGGCGAACACCAGCATGATGATGCCAAGACTCCATCCGATGATCGTCGACATCAAATCGATAACAGAATCGTTGATATGAAGCTTGCTGTACTTTCTGATGAGCAGGAATAGCAATATCACCAATGAAGGACCCGAGGCACCCGCCATTGCCAGAAACCCGAAAGGCATGACCGCCGTTGACCACGCGCCCATCCTTGCATTGCTGCTAAGCACGAACGCCGTGCAGATGTGAATGAGCGGTCCCCATATGATGGCCAGATAGATAACCGGCGTGAACCACCTGGCCAACGCTTTGGTATCAAACTCGCCGACATATTTCTTGTATAGAATATAGGAAATGCCGATAAGGTTGAGGTACAGATACACGTTCAAAACGATCGTATCGTATACCAGCATTGAATTGGGGAAGTTCAAATAACCCAGAAATGGCACCATATGCCACAACCGGTCCGGTCTGCCCATGTGAAACAGGATAAAAGTTATGCCCGTGGCCACAAAAACCATGGCGATGATTTCGCCGATCACCGCAAGCTCCTTCATATCCTTGCGATGATAGAAGTAGCCGGGCGCCACCACCAATATTGCAGCCGCCGCGACGTGCGCCGTGAAAATGAAGTTTGCAAAAAACAATTCCATCGGCACCTGGTCCGATGCGCCGACCACGATCAGGCCTTCGGATAACTGTATGTATGCCGTGTAAAAGCCTGTCACGATGATGAACAGGAGGAAAATAAGCCATGCCTTGTACTTTGTCCCTCCATTTATGGCATATGAACCAAAGTCGGCCACAAAAGACAGTATTTTTTTCATGTTGTGAACTCAGCCAATATAGTAAAAGAATTTCGGATAGGTGCTCATCTCTTCCTTGAACCTGAAAACCTTCTTCGTGGCCAGAATTTTTCTGACATCACTCTCAGGATCGAGGAGATTGCCGAATTTTCTGGCGCCCACGGGACAAGCCTCCAAACAGGCGGGATTCCTGCCCTCCCTTGTCCTTTGCACACAGAATGTGCATTTTTCCATGACCCCTCTCATCCGTGGCCTGTTTCCGAAATAGTGGGTTTTTGGATTCATCTCCTCGGGAGGAAGATTAGGCTCGCCCCAATTAAAGCGCCGTGCCTGATAAGGGCATGCGAGTTGACACATGCGGCAGCCAATACACCAGTTGTAATCGATCACAACCACGCCATTAGGATCACGGAAGGTTGCTCTTACGGGGCAGGCCTTGACACAAGGCGGCTTTTCACACTGCTGGCACTGGACGGGAACATAGAAATAATCCTTATCAGGCACCATCTCATCTGCCGAGTAATAACTCTGCGCATGCTCAGTAGCAAGCCCGCCGACGGGGGCGTAAGCATTTCCGCCAACCTGTACGCCGTAATCGCCAAACGCGCTGGATTTCGGATAACCATCGTTCAATTTGTCGGCGGTAAATGCGAAATTCCCTTTAGGAATCTTCATTACCTGAATCCAGTGAATGACGGGGTTGGTACGGGACTGATTATTCTCCTGCACACATGCATGTACACAACGCCTGCAACCGATGCATTTACCAATATTGAGGGCATAACCGAACAATACGCCTTCCAAAGGAGGCGTGTTAGCGACGGTCGTCTTCTTGTCATATTTAGCGGTATATCTTTTTTCCAGACGGTTGATCGCTTCCTTCTTGTCCTCTTCGGACATGAGCACAAAATGTCCTTGCAGCCATTCCGCGGCCGTTGACTCGGCATCGGGATCAGGGGAGTCTGCGGGTACTCCTGCCGAAGCACTGCCTGCCATCAGCGTCGATGCGCCTGCAATACCGATATTCTTCAGGAAATCGCGACGACTTGTTGTTACGTCGTCCTTTTTATTGTTGGTCTCGGCTCTATCGTCTGACATCAACGTCTCCAATTGCGAATGCTGGGTAAGGAAAACTATGCGTGATTCTTGTTGTGGATATCAAGGAGTTCATCAAGCATCTGTTTTTTATCGTTGTCAGTCATGGATACCAGTTGTTTCTGCAGCAACACCTTCTTCTGCTTATTTACATCATACTCACTATTATCATTGGCCTGTTGAATCGGATTGCCGCGCACGGACATCAGATTGCCCAGATAGTCCGCCGCCGCAACGAAACCTACTACCGCCGCCACCTTCTTGAAAAAGGTTCGTTTAGACTTGTCTGCCTTAATCATGAATGCTCCTAGTTTCCCATTTTTTTAAAGTAGTATGACCCGCCCGAGAAGTACCAGGCGTGTTACCTGATCTCGCCTCTCGGAAGGTGTGCTCGCAAGCAGCTTAGCATATCTGACAAAGCGGAATAGCGTTCAAAAAACTCACGGGTAAGCCCTAAAGCCTCGTCATCGCTGGTTTCGTCGCTCCCAACGTTGCTCATGGCCAAGCGCATGAGCTCGGTCAATTGGTCGTGAAATTTGAAAACACTTTCGTCAGATGAAAAATCCAGCGTCTTAGTCTTTGCGTTATATTTCATTACGCGCCTACAAATGAAAAGTTCTTTGGCCTGGCTCCACCGATGAAGACGAATGATTGGACCAAACATGGAGTCCACAACCCTCGACCTCGGGCGGAACGTCACACGCAGCGACTGCTGTGCACAAAACATGAACGCCACACCGCTCTGGTATGCCTGGGTCTACAACCATTAGTTTAGTCAGACAACCTTCGATCATCGCGCCTCATGAGCGCCGAAAAAAATGTGGCGCACCGGAAGCCTCGAATGCGAGATTTGAAGGCATAGATTAAATGCTCTTTTAACTCAAATCAATCGAAGCTTTACCATTGACAATCGACCCGATAGCGTTGTTAAAATCCCGAATTGAACCCGACGGCACTGGAATCACCAAAAATTCGCCTGATTTTTCCTGATATGGCCCTATTCTGACCTTTAGACATGGCGCACGCCTGCCACGACTAACCCGAGCGCTATTTAGAGTAAATTAGTTGGTTATTTGGGTATCTCGACCGGTCTGCTTTAATATAAGTAGTTACCCACCTTTCCAACCCTACTCGCAAGTATTCAACAATCAGCCCCAACGGGTCCCACCCGGTTGCCCGATCACAACCACAAGATGCAACCTCATCTCCGCTAAATCGACACTCACACCACAAAACATCGTCAGAAACTCTAGCGCCAACCTGCTCTCCCTGACATCGTCACTTTTACACTGGCTTCGTTTTCGGTTAACCGACAGCAAACAACTCGCGCCGCCGGTCAGGTACTACAGGTCTGTTTGCTAATATGGTGGCCAGAAAAAATGCCCGTGCGCACAAGGTAGCGGCATAGCCACTTTAGAATCACCCAGTCATGGGCGGGGCGGAAGGTGCTGGCGTGTACCTCATCGACACAGCGGGACGAGATCACCGGCGGGGGATGTCCCAGCCGGAGACGTTGGCGGAACAGACAGGTCAATCAAAGAAAACTGGTTTGTATTCGACTTTACTTATTCACAATAACAAGTATCCCAACCTAGTTAATGTCGAAAACTCATTTTTACTAAAACTGCAGAAATTGAAAAATATTTTTTCAACATAGGCCCGTTAAAGTCGAATACTAAATCGGGACTTTACGTTTCAAACATACTTCCTTGCAATTATCATCGAACACTTAATACAGTTTTGCGAAAGTTATTGTTTAGGTCAGCAGACCACCACTCCTCTATTCCACCGTCACCGACTTCGCCAGATTACGCGGCTGATCGACATCTGTCCCTTTCAAAACCGCCACATGATAAGAAAGCAACTGCAGCGGGATGGTGAACACCAGGGGCGCCAACGGATTCGGGCGGCAATCGAGTGCTTGTACGCGCACGCCGTCACCGGCTTGCATCTCGGCGTCGGCATGGGCAAACACATAGAGCTGACCGCCGCGCGCGCGCACTTCCTGGAGGTTGGATTTGAGCTTTTCCAAAAGATCGTCACTGGGGGCGACCACGATCACCGGCATGTCATTGTCCACCAGCGCCAGCGGACCATGCTTCAGTTCTCCGGCGGGATAGGCTTCGGCGTGGATATAGGAAATTTCCTTGAGCTTGAGGGCCCCTTCCATGGCGATCGGGTATTGCGCGCCACGACCCAGGAATAAAGCATGGTGCTTATCCGCGAACTCTTTCGACAGCTCAAAAATTGCGTCATCCAGCGCCAGCGCCTTTTCCACCTGCCCCGGTATCGCCAGCAACTGTTGCACCAATTCTTTTTCCTTGGCCGCTGTCAGGCCATGACGTCGGCCAATGACGATCATCAGCAACAGCAACGCCACCAGTTGCGTGGTAAACGCCTTGGTGGAGGCGACACCGATCTCCGGACCGGCTCGGGTCATTAACACCATATCGGATTCGCGTACCAGTGAACTTTCAGGCACGTTGCAGATAGCCAGTGAATACGCATAACCGCGCCGCTTGCTATCCCGCAGGCCGGCCAGCGTGTCCGCGGTTTCACCGGATTGGGAGATGGTCACCAGCAAGGTATTGGGTCGCACCACATTGTTGCGATAGCGGAACTCACTGGCCACTTCCACCGCACACGATACTCCCGCGATACTTTCGAGCCAATACTTCGCCACCAGCCCGGAATGGTAACTGGTGCCACAGGCGATGATATGCACCTCCTGCACCTTGTCGAAAATGTCCTTGGCGCCGATACCGAAACACTCCTCCAGCACTTTGTCAGTGCTGATACGCCCGTCCAGCGTATCGATGATCGCCCTGGGCTGCTCAAAGATTTCCTTGAGCATGTAGTGCCGATACTGACCGCGCTCCACGGCGTCGGCAGTCAATTCCGACTCTTTGATCTCGCGCTGCGCCACCCGACCGGCGGCATCATAAATTGTCAATTGTTCGCGGTGTATATCGGCGATGTCGCCCTCTTGCAGAAAAATAAAACGTCGGGTCACGGGGATCAACGCAGCCACGTCGGACGCAATAAAATGCTCGCCGATACCGACCCCGATCACCAGCGGGCTGCCTTTGCGCGCGGCGATTAACCGGCCCGGTTCACGCATACTGATCACGCCCAGGGCATAAGCCCCTTCCATTTCTTTAGCGGTGGCCATCACCGCTTGCAATAAATCCATATTGCCGTCGACATGGTGGCGGTAAACCTGATGCGCGATAACTTCGGTATCAGTTTGGGAGGTAAATTCAAAATTCAACTTTTTCTGTTGCGCGCGCAACTGTTCATGATTTTCGATTATTCCGTTGTGCACCACCGCCACGGTGTTGCGGCAGATATGGGGGTGTGCGTTGGCTTCCGAAGGTTCGCCGTGCGTAGCCCACCGAGTGTGAGCAATACCGGTGGCGCCCTTGATGGCACCTAATTCCCCGGCAAGTTCCTGCACCTTGCCCAGACGACGCACACGCTCCAGCTGACCAGCGTCATTGAGCACTGCGACCCCGGCGGAATCATAGCCGCGGTATTCCAGGCGGCGCAACCCCTCCACCAGAATCGGCACCACATCACGCTCCGCTACCGCTCCAACTATTCCGCACATATCGACCTCGTTAATTCTTTGACATCTTTAAAAAAACACGGTGCGTGACACGCACCCTACTTTTTAACCGGGCGCTGCCAACCCATGATTGTTTTCTGGGAGGCGCGGCTCAGGGTCAACTCCGCCGACGGCACATTCTTAGTGATGGTCGAACCCGCGCCAATGGTGGCGCCATCACCCACCGTCACCGGTGCCACCAGCTGGGTATCGGAACCCACGAACACATCATCACCGATGGTGGTCTGGTGTTTGTTAGCACCGTCGTAATTGCAGGTGATGGTGCCGGCGCCGATATTGACGCGCGCGCCCATTACGGTATCGCCGATATAACTCAAATGATTCACCTTGGAGCCATCGGCGATCACGGTTTTCTTCACTTCCACGAAGTTACCGATATGACATCCGTTGCCGGTACGAGTTTCAGGTCGGATGCGCGCGAACGGCCCGATGCGACAGTCGGCGCCGATCACCGCGTCTTCCAGCACGCAATTGGCCTGGATACGGGTGCCGTCACCAATGGTGACATTGCGCAACACATTATTAGGCCCGATGATGACGTTATCGCCCAGCTTCACCTGACCTTCGATCACGACATTGATATCAATTTCCACATCCTGTCCGACCTGCAACTTGCCGCGCAAATCGAAGCGGCCGGGATCGCGCAATGTGACGCCGATATGCATCAGCTCGCGCGCGCGCTCCAGTTGAAAATGGCGCTCCAGCTCCGCCAGTTGCGCGCGATTATTGACGCCCATGATTTCCGGCAGTTGCCCCGGCTGGCAAGTCTCGACTTCCACCCCGTCCTGCACCGCCAACTCGATCACATCGGTCAGGTAAAATTCCTTCTGGGCATTGTCGTTGTCCAGAGCCTTGAGCCAGGTGCGCAGACGTCCGGCATTGACCGCCAGCATGCCGGTATTCACTTCCCGAATGCGTCGCTGCTCATCGGACGCGTCCTTCTGCTCAATGATGCACAGCACCTTACCGTGCTGATCGCGAATGATGCGCCCATAGCCGGTCGGGTCCGGCAGTTCCGCGGTCAGCAACCCCAGGTTATTGCGCCCCGCCGCTACCAGCAGATTCATTAAGGTGGCCGGCTTGATCAGCGGTACGTCACCGTACAACACCAGTACCAGGTGGTCATCGGTGATGCCCGGCATGGCCTGGTCCACCGCGTGACCGGTCCCCAGTTGCTGCTCCTGCTCCACCCAGTAAACCCGCTCTTCTTCCAGGGTCTGGGGTACACGCTCGCCGCCATGGCCGTAGACCACATGGATATCCAGCCCGCCCACGGCATAGGCGGTATCGATGACGTGTTTGAGCAGGGGCCGGTCCGCCAAGCGGTGCAATACTTTCGGCAGGGAAGACTTCATGCGCGTCCCCTGGCCGGCGGCTAGGATGATAATTGAGAGCGGTTGGGACATGGAATTCGATCTATGACATTTGACGAAACCACAAGTCTACCGGAAAATCACTGTTTTTTGTCAAATCAAATAAAAAAGGCGGCTGCCCGCCGCCTTTTTCCCGAGCCGAAACCCGTCTAACGGTTGACTTTCTTGCGGATATTCTGCAAAGCCCGCAGCTGGGCCACGGCTTCCGCCAGTTCCCGTTCCGCCTGGGCGTAATCCACATCGCTTTTACGGTCCTGCATCGCCTGTTCCGCCCGGGTTTTAGCTTCCAGGGCCGCCGCTTCGTCGATATCGTGGGCACGCAGCGCGGTGTCGGAGAGCACGGTAACGGAGTGGGGCTGAATTTCCAGCATACCGCCGGACACGTAGAAAGTCTCTTCTTCGTTGTCTGCTTTAATTACCCGAATTTCGCCAGGGCGCAGCCGGGTAAGCAGCGGCGCGTGCCGGGGCAGGATACCCACTTCACCCATGACGGCGGGCGCGAATACCATCGTCGCGGTGCCGGAGAAAATCTCCGCTTCGGCACTGACGATGTCTACATGGATAGTCATTGACATTTATATCCCTCGTTAGCCTGCTTACTGCATCTTCTTGGCTTTTTCCGCCGCTTCTTCGATATTACCGACCATGTAGAATGCCTGCTCTGGCAGGTGATCGTACTCTCCGGCCACGATCGCCTTGAAGCCGGCGATGGTTTCCTTAAGGCTTACATATTTACCGGGCGAGCCGGTGAACACTTCCGCCACGAAGAACGGTTGGGACAGAAAACGCTGGATCTTACGGGCGCGGGACACGGCCAGTTTGTCTTCTTCCGACAGTTCGTCCATACCCAGGATCGCGATGATATCCTTCAACTCTTTGTAACGCTGAAGGACGCCCTGCACGGCACGCGCTGTGTCGTAGTGATCCTGACCGACGACCAGGGGGGTCAACTGACGGGAGGTGGAATCCAACGGGTCAACCGCCGGGTAGATACCCAGCTCGGCGATCTGACGGGACAATACCAGGGTGGCGTCCAAATGCGAGAAGGTGGTCGCGGGTGACGGGTCGGTCAAGTCATCCGCCGGCACGTATACCGCCTGGAAAGAGGTGATCGAACCGATTTTGGTGGAGGTAATACGTTCCTGCAACACGCCCATTTCTTCCGCCAGAGTGGGCTGATAACCTACCGCAGAAGGCATACGACCCAGCAGCGCCGACACTTCGGTACCGGCCAGGGTGTAACGGTAAATATTGTCGATGAACATCAGAACGTCGCGACCTTCGTCACGGAAGTACTCGGCCATGGTCAGTCCGGTCAAAGCCACGCGCAAACGGTTGCCCGGCGGCTCGTTCATCTGGCCGTACACCAGGGCTACCTTGTCGATAACGCCGCCTTCACGCATTTCGTGGTAGAAGTCGTTCCCTTCACGGGTACGCTCACCCACACCGGCGAACACCGAGAAACCGCTGTGCTCCACCGCGATGTTACGAATCAATTCCATTAAGGTAACCGTTTTGCCCACGCCGGCACCGCCGAACAGACCGATTTTACCGCCTTTCGAGATCGGCATGATTAAATCGATAACCTTGATACCGGTTTCCAGGATTTCCAGGCTCGCGGCCTGATCGGCATATTCCGGCGCTTTACGGTGAATCGGCCAGGAAACGTCATTGCCGATGGGGCCGGCATCGTCCACGGGATTGCCCAGCACGTCCATAATACGACCCAGAGTTTTCTGGCCGACGGGTACGGAAATCGGTGCACCGGTGTTGTCTGCATTCATGTGACGCTTGAGGCCGTCGGTGGAGCCCATGGCAATGGTACGCACCACGCCATCGCCCAGCTGCTGCTGCACTTCCAGGGTCAGACCGACGTCCTTGAGTAGCAACGCGTCATAGACCTTGGGCATGGCGTCACGCGGGAATTCCACGTCCACGACCGCACCGATAATCTGCACAATCTTTCCAGAAGCCATATCTATAATCCCCTTAAACTAAAATTTTCAAATCTGTTTGTACCGCGTTAAACCGCGGCGGCGCCGCTGACGATTTCCGACAGCTCCTGGGTAATCGCCGCCTGGCGCGCCTTGTTGTAAACCAGTTTCAGATCGCCAATGAGATCGCCGGCATTGTCCGACGCACTCTTCATGGCCACCATGCGCGCCGCCATTTCACACGCAAAGTTCTCCACCACCGATCGGTAGACGATGGCCTCGATATAACGGGTGAGCAACGCGTCCAGCACTTCCTTGGCTTCGGGTTCGTAGATGTAATCCCAGTGGCGCTTCAGTTCCACATTGTCGTCCGGCGGCAAAGGCAACAATTGTTCCGTTACCGATTCCTGGGTCATGGTACTGACGAAACGGTTGTAGACCAGATAGACGCGGTCGACCTCGCCATTGGTGTAAGCGTCGAGCATCACTTTGACGGCCCCGATCAGGTCTTCCAGCTTCGGCACATCCCCCAGATGGGTGACCTGAGCGCGAATCTTGCCGCCCAGGCGGTTAAAGAACGCCAGCCCTTTCTGCCCCACGGGACAATAACTAAGCTCAATATTTTGTCCGCGCCACTCGCGCACCTTGCGCAGCAGACCCCGCAACAGATTGGAGTTTAAACCGCCGCACAAACCGCGGTCGGTGGTCACCACGATGACGCCGATACGTTTGGCGTCCACCCGCTCCTGCAGAAACGGATGCTTGTATTCGGGGTGCGCGTGCGCCAGATGTCCGACTACGTTGCGAATCTTGTCCGCGTAGGGCCGGGCGGCGGACATGCGATCCTGAGCCTTACGCATCTTGGAAGCCGCCACCATTTCCATGGCGCGGGTGATCTTCTGCGTATTCTGAATGCTCTTGATCTTGGTCCGAATTTCTTTGCCGACAGCCATGCCAGTGCTCCGTTATCAATAAGTACTGCTGGACTTGAACGCGGTGATCGCTTTACGCATTTCAGCAACGATTTCGTCGTTGTAGTCACCGGTATCGTCAATCCGCTTAAGCAACGCCGCGCTATTGGAACGCAGGTAGGCGTGCAGCGCGGATTCGAAGGCCACGACCTTGTTCACGTCCACGTCATCCAGGAAGCCTTCGTTGGCCGCGAACAGCGACAGCGCCTGTTCGGCCACCGACAGTGTCGCGTACTGGCCCTGCTTCATCAGCTCGGTGACGCGCTTGCCGCGGTCGATCTGCTTGCGGGTGGCCTCGTCCAGGTCGGAAGCAAACTGGGCGAACGCCGCCAATTCACGGTACTGCGCCAAGTCCAGACGCACGCCACCGCCGAGCTTCTTGATGATCTTGGTTTGGGCGGCGCCACCGACACGGGACACCGACAAACCGGCGTTCACCGCGGGGCGGATACCGGCATTAAACAGATCCGATTCCAGGAAGATCTGGCCATCGGTGATGGAAATCACGTTGGTCGGCACGAACGCGGACACGTCACCGGCCTGGGTTTCGATAATCGGCAGCGCGGTGAGGGAACCGGTTTTGCCTTTGACTTTGCCCTTGGTGGCCTTCTCTACGTAGTCGACGTTGACGCGCGCAGCGCGCTCCAGCAGACGGGAGTGCAGATAGAATACGTCACCGGGATAAGCTTCGCGACCCGGCGGACGGCGCAGCAACAAGGAAACCTGGCGGTACGCCCATGCCTGCTTGGTCAAATCGTCATAAATAATCAGTGCGTCCTGCCCGCTATCGCGAAAATATTCGCCCATGGAACAACCGGAGTACGGGGCGATAAACTGCAGGGCCGCGGATTGGGCGGCGGACGCGGCGACGACGATGGTGTGGTCCATGGCGCCATGCTCTTCCAGCTTACGTACCACGCCGGCGATGGAGGATGCTTTCTGGCCCACGGCCACGTAGATACATTTTACACCGGTGCCCTTCTGATTGATGATGGCATCGATGGCCACCGCAGTCTTACCGGTCTGGCGGTCGCCGATGATCAGCTCACGCTGGCCGCGGCCGATGGGTATCATGGAATCGATGGCTTTCAGGCCGGTCTGCACCGGCTGATTTACGGACTGACGGGAAATTACCCCCGGGGCCACTTTCTCGATCGGTGAAAATTCCTTGGTATCGATCGGGCCCTTGCCATCAATCGGAATACCCAGGGAATCCACCACGCGGCCCAACAGGGCTTCGCCCACCGGCACTTCCAGAATGCGGCCGGTACATTTCACGGTATCGCCTTCGGTAATGTGTTCGTAAGGACCCAACACCACCGCGCCCACGGAGTCGCGCTCCAGATTCAGCGCCATACCGAAAGTGTTACCGGGGAATTCGATCATTTCCCCCTGCATAACATCGGACAGGCCGTGAATACGCACGATACCGTCATTCAGGCTCACTACTGTACCTTCGTTACGGGCCTCAGTGGATGCCGCATAACCCTGGATACGTTTTTTAATCAGCTCGCTGATTTCAGCCGCATTAAGTTGCATGTTTACTTTCCCCTCAAACTAAATCTCAAATTCCGGTTATCGTACTAACGCACCAGAGCCGCTGTCAGTTGCTGCAGCCTGCCCGCCGCGGAGCCGTCAATTACCAGATCACCGGCCTTGACCACGGCACCGCCAATAACAGATTCATCTTTACTGACCACCAGGTTGATTTTGCGTCCCAGGCGTTTTTCCAGCGCCTTGCTGATGGCAGCCTTGACGTCATCGCTCACGTCCCGCGCACTGCGCAATTCCGCATCCAGGGTGTTTTCGGCCTCGGCACGCAGCACTTCGAACTGGGCAGCGATTTCCGCCGCCAGCGTCAAACGCCGGTTCTCGGCCAATACCCGCACCATGTTCTGTGCTTCCTTGGTTAACGCGTTACCGCCCAGCTCGATGACGATACCCGCCACCACGTCACGTTCCACGCTGGTGGCACCGGCGATCTCCGCCATGCCCTCGTGCGCCATGATCTGCGCCACGAGCGCCAGCATTTCGGACCAGGCACCCAACTTTTTCTGCTCCCGCGCAATCTCAAAAACTGCGCGCGCATACGGTCTTGCTATTGTGGAAATTTCCGCCATGAGAAGTCCTAAATCTGGGCTGCCAGATCCTTCAATAGATCGTTATGGGTCTTGGCGTCGATCTCACGCTTCAAGATCCTTTCCGCCCCGGATAATGCGATCGCGGACACCTGGGTGCGCAACTGTTCCTTAGCCTGATTCACCTGCCGATCGATGTCTGCCTGGGCCGCCTGTACGATACGCGCGCCTTCGGCTTTCGCGGTGTTCTGCGCTTCTTCCACGATCTCACCGGCGCGCTTGTCGGCCTGGGCAATAACATCGGCCGCCTTGTTCTTGGCGTCCTTGAGCACATCCTTGGCGCGTTTTTCCGCCATTTCCAATTCGTGCTTGCCCTTGTCGGCTGCCGCCAGTCCGTCGGAAATCCGCGCCTGTCGATCATTCATGATCTTGGACAGCGGACCCCACAACACCTTGTTGACAAACCAGATCAACAGAATGAAGGCGATCATCTGCCCAATCAAAGTAACTGTAATATTCATTGCCCGGTTTACCTCACCTATTCACGCTGATGTGATAATCGCAATTAGGCGCCGATGGCCTTGATTGCAGCTTCCAATGCGCCCACGAAGGGGTTAGCGAACAGGAACCACATGGCGAACGCCAGGATGATGAACGGGAAAGATTCCATCAGACCGGCGAAGATGAACATATTGGTCATCAGCGCGGGACGCATTTCCGGCTGACGCGCGATACCTTCCAGGGTTTTGGCGCAGATCAGACCCCAACCGATGGCCGAACCCAGACCCGCAGCCGCCAGAATAACGCCGACTCCAACCGCGGTATAAGCGTAGATAGTCGCGATCATTTCTGCATTCATTGTTTACTCTCCTTCAATTCAAAATGTTGTTATCTGAAATCTAAAATCCGTTACCCGTCGCCGGCATCAGTGGTCCGAGGTATGCGCCATACCCAGGTAGACGATGGTCAGCACCATAAAAATAAACGCCTGCAGGGTGATTACCAGCAGGTGGAAAATCAACCAGCCCAGGTCCAGCAACACCTGCAAGGGCAGCCAGAACAGCGCCGCGGCACCCACCGCCAGGGTACCACCGATCAGAGCGATCAGCAGGAATACCAACTCACCCGCAAACAGGTTGCCGAACAAACGTAACCCGAGACTCAAGGGCTTGGCCAGCTCTTCGATCAAGGTCATGGCGATATTCACCGGCACAAAGAACTTGCCGAAGGGATGGAACAAAAACATTTTGAGATAGCCGACCGGGCCTTTGACCTTGATGCTGTAGAACACGATCAACATGAACACGGTCAACGACATGGCCATGGTGGTATTCAGGTCGGTGGTGGGCACCACTTTCAAATAGTGTATCCCCACCAGCTTACCCAGAGTCGGCAGCAGATCCACGGGGATCATGTCCATGAAGTTCATCAGCCACACCCACATGAAAATGGTCAGCGCCAGCGGCGCGATCAGCGGATTATGACCGGGGAAGGTGTCACGCACCTGCCCCTGCACGAATTCCAGAATGGACTCGATAAAGTTTTGAAAACCGCTGGGAGTATCGGTTTTGAGATTCTGACCGATACGCCAGCCGATAAATACGATCACCGCGCCGAGCAGCACGCTGAAAAACATGGTATCCAGATTCCACGACCAGAAGCCGCCGGACTTGCAATCGGCGCCAGCACACATATTCGTGAGGTGATGCTGAATATACTCGACGGTTCCGCCACCTCCGGACTGCGCCGGCTCATTTACGGATGCTACTGATTCGCTCAAAGCCTCAACTCCCCTTTTCTTTCTTGTTCATCTGGTGCGCACTAAAAAAGTATCCGGCCTGCCCCAGCGCGAAACCGGCAAACAATGCCAGTGGCTGCAATTTCAAGTTGGCAATGGCGATACCAAACATCAGCAGCACCGCCACAAACCGTTGCACCGCGCCCACGTATAAGGTGCGCATGCTGGCCGTCGGGTCCGTGGCCGCCATCGCGCTGGCCTTACGCACACTGTAACTGAGCTGCAGTGTCGATACCACACTAATCACACCGCCGCAGATCGCAGCGATCGCCGCGGATAATTCCTGACTAAAATAGAATCCGATGGCAGCCAGCAACACGGCACCCACCTGAAACGTGACCACCCTCCTGGTGCTGTAGTGCAGACTCTGGTGCAAATCGCTCAAATCAACTCCGGAGTCATCAGCAAACCTCCATGATGAGGCCGCGCATTTTGCGCGTACTTACGGCGCTTACCAATCCCTGGCGTGATCACGACGCGGGCCACAACACCGCGCACTACTGCTTCTATCGGGAATCCCCTCAGGCGTCCCGCAAAAACCGGTAAACTTTAAGTATGCCGCCAACAAATCCAAGACCGCCGAGCAGCATCATGAATATGGGGCGGGTATCCAACCAGACATCTGCCGCGTATCCCAGGATAAATCCGGAAATAATCATCGACGTCAGCATGGTCCCTACGCCTATCAGCGCGAGACCCGATCCCTTGTTTTTGGCCATAGCAAGCATCGAAAAAACGACGCGCATTATAGCCTTCAGGTTATTGTTACCGCAAGCTTAAGATAGTGGATTGAACATCCCAAAAGAGGTATTTGCGAATATCACCACGCACTGTGGAAGGACCATTAAAAACACGTCGATGGTTATGTCAAGACGTAATCGAGAACCCGACAATAAACATCAATAATTATTTCGCTATAATTATTTCGCTGAGGCACCAAAACTTAAGGCGTCAACACTAAAAGACATCACGTTATCGCGTTGCGTATTTTTTGTTACTGAATATGGTTTAGAATTCCATCCAGCTCATCCAGGCTGTTGTAATGTATCACTAACTTGCCCTTGCCTTTGTTGCCGTGATTAAAGACTACCTTGGCGCCCAACTTTTCTGACAAGTCGTTCTCAATGCGCCGAATATCCGGATCGACCGTCTGTTGCACCTCCGCTTTATGTGCAGGCTCCCCCGCCGCCAGCCGCTTCACCAACTCTTCAGCTTCCCGTACCGACATTTGTTTGTCGACAACTTGCCGCGCAGCCGACAATTGCTGAGGGAAAGGCAGGGATAACAACGCGCGAGCATGGCCCATCTCCAACTCACCCCGTTCCACCATGGCGCGCACATCGGGCTCCAGGCCCAATAACCTCAGTAAATTAGTCACGGATGCTCGAGATCTGCCCACCGCATCGGCCACCTGCTGGTGGGTCATGCGGAATTCCTCGATCAACCGCTGGAACGCCACCGCCTCTTCAATCGGATTGAGATCCTCACGCTGGATATTTTCGATCAGCGCCATGGCAATGGCCGCTTCGTCGGGCACATCCTTGATTATCGCGGGCACTTCCTGCAACTCCGCCAACTGGGCCGCGCGCCAACGACGCTCACCGGCGATGATTTCGTAGCGCTGATTACCGATGGGTCGAATCACAATAGGCTGCACAATGCCCTGGGCGCGAATCGAACTCGCCAGATCCTCCAGACTTTCATTGTGCATATTGCTGCGCGGCTGATATTTACCGGGCTGCAATTGGTCGATACCGATATTGCGCAGCACGCCAGCCCCCGTAACCGCACCGGCATCGGCTTCCGGCTCGACACCACTGTCGGATTCCTGAGCGGGCGCCATATTGGCGAGACCACCCCCCAACAAGGCATCCAGCCCACGGCCTAAACGTCGTTTACTCATATCAGTTATTCTCTTCCGTTCTTATGCGTGATCGCTATGCAATATTGCTGCGTTGTTGAAGACTGTCTTTACGGATGATTTCACCCGCCAGCGCCAGATAAGCTTGCGCACCCCGCGAGGTGCGGTCATATTGCAACACCGGCATGCCATGACTGGGCGCCTCGGCCAGCCGCACATTGCGCGGAATGACCGTACGATAGAGCTTTTCCCCGAAGTGTTTCAACAACTGGTTGGTCACTTCATTGGCCAGGTTATTGCGGGGATCGAACATAGTGCGCAACAAACCTTCGATTTGCAGTCCCGGGTTCAAGGTCTTACGTATCGTCTCGATGGTACGCAACAGCGCGGTCAAGCCTTCCAGCGCGTAATATTCGCACTGCATGGGAATCATGGCCGCATGGGCCGCGACCAAGGCGTTGACGGTTAACATATTCAGGGAAGGCGGACAATCGATAATAATGTAGTCATAGTCATTGACCACCGCCTGTAACGCATCATACAAGCGCCGCTCGCGACCTTCCACGCTCAGCAAC
>JAHECY010000036.1 GCA_024641505.1 Gammaproteobacteria bacterium | reverse complement strand
TGGTTTGTACTGGCGTATTGTTGCACAGTGCAGCGACCACCGATTCGCCGGCGATGGCGCCGGAATGCAGGGCACAACTCATGCCTTCGCCGATCATATTGAGAAATCCGGTGCTTTGGCCGGTCAGCAGCATATTGCCCTTGCCGAAGATGTAACGGTTGACCAATGACGGTCCAAAATTCTCCGCACAGCCCTCCCGATCCGGATCCGCGGGTTTCAGCTTTACGCCATGTTTGTCTTCCAGATACTGCGATACGATGCCATGACGGCGCTCGAAATTATCACCTTTCTTGAAACCGACACCGACGATTTGCCGGCCGTCCCGGGCGTGGCTCCAGGTGTAATGACCCAGGGCCGGGTGAAACCAGAAATGAAAATAGGCTTCGTCCAGGGGGCAGTCGATGATTTCATGGAATTTCTGGCCCACGAAGAACCACGGGATGACCTTGTCATACTCCGGGTAAAGGGTTTTACGCACCACGGAACTGGGGCCATCGGCCCCGATTACGTAACGGGCGGCAAACTGTTCGGTGCTGCCGCCGCTTTGTCGGGCACTGACGATCACTTTCGCGCCTTGATCCTCCAGCTGCACCACGGAGGTGCGGTCGATGATTTCCGCGCCACTGCGCTGAATCGCCCAGTAGTCGGAGTACTTGCGATGCAAATGCGGCGTAGTACCACCGAAAAAGTCCATGGGCATGGACACCATGCTGGGGAAGTGAAAGGTCACGCCCCGGCACCAGGTAGGATCATGCAGTGCCTCTCGCGGCAGCGGGCCGAAATTTTCGATCAAGAAGCGGTAGCCGCGCGGCGACAGGATGCCGCTGCAAATTTTGTGGCGCGGTAATGCCTGGCGTTCCAGCACCAGAGTTTCAAAACCCGAGTCTACCAGACGTTTTGCCGCCGCCGCCGCGGCCAGGCTGGCGCCGACGATAATGACGTCTACGGAACGCATGTCAAACCTTCTTGTTGAACGTTAATGGGCATGATTAAATTTGTGCCAGGTCCGCGAAATACACCACGGGTTTATCGGTGTGTTGCCGCATGATTTCATAATCATCCATATCTTCCACGACGATGCGCTTGATGTCCGCGCTGCCCAGCATCCATCGCACTTGCGCGTCGATGTCAGGGCTATGGTCGTGGTGCAGTGCCGGAATATGGGTCCTGCCAGTGGGTATCGCCAACCGCTGCAAATCCCAGTTCAGTTGGCAACCGGCAAACAGCTGTAACTCGTTATAGCTGACCACGGCCTCCGGGTACAGACTGTGGTATGCCCGACTTTCAATCACATAGAAATCCGTGGGTTTCAGCCAGGCGCGGATTTGGCGCAGCCCGCTTACCGTCAGCGCCAGACTGCTGATATTCCGGTCCGGTAACCAATGGCGCAATTGACTGACCAGAACACCGTCCTCGACAATGATGTGTTGCGCTTCCCGCAGCGGTACCAGAAATCGATGTAAGATCGTTTCAGGGATGGTAACCCCGGCTTCCAAGGCGGCGCTGATCACGCCCACATCACGCACCGTACTGACTGGCTTAAACTGGGTGCCGAGCAGAGTGAGCATTTTATAGAGGCGGTTTTCATCGTGCAATAACTTCGCGTCGGGCAGGAACATGCATGCTCCCTGCATCGGACCCTGCACGGAAAACTGAGCTTCCGCGAGGCGTCGCTGCAATGCCTCGACGATATCGTGCCCGTAGCCGGTGCGTACCGCCTGGCGCCGCAGTCCCAGCATCAGATCCACCAGGCCGATGTTTTGGGGGCACACGGGATCGCAGGCGCCACACAATACGCAACTGAATACCGCCTCCACGCTCAGCTCGCCCTGGTACTGCAAGGCTTTGGCATGGCCTTGCGGTGTGTAGCGCAGATCACCGTGCTGCTGCCAGATGGGGCACACCAGGGTACATAAACCACAACCATGACATTTGGAATGCGGCATTAGAAAATTACATCCCGATTCAGAATCATGGCCGGGTCCATGCGGCGTTTGTCGGCTAAATGTTTTTCCACGACGGCGTCTCCCAGGGCACGCCGGATATACGCTTTCATCATGCCACCGAATCGGTAATAGCTGGTGCCCATGTCGACGCCGATGTCGTAGATCGCGTTCTTGAAAGATTGAAGATAATCACGGCTGTAATAAACATCCTCGTCCAGAATCGGCTCGAACTCACAACCATAACTCCAACCCACGGCGTCCGGTGGGATGCCCGACATTTCGTAGTGCGCCCGATGCTCGGGGCGCAATTTGATGCCGACGCAATACAGGGTGTAACGGGGGAAATAGCGCCGGCACACGGCGTTGCCGCGCGCCACCACCTCGGTGAATTTCCCCACGCTGGTGGCCAGATCGGGGATTACCATGTTCTTGTGTCCCCAGTGTTTCCACACGGCCCGCGAAAACACCACGCTACGGTCCAGCAATTCGCCATTGCGCATATGCTGGGGTGGATGTAGGTCCGGAAACAGCGCCTTTTTGCGTTCCAGCAAAAACTGCAATTCACGCCAATACCAGGGATGTAACAGATAATACCCGGCGAGACGCATGCCAAACGCCAGTTCACCACGGCCTTTTAACCGGGGTACATGGGATTGTGCAAACACCAGATCCCGCTGCGCGGTGTCGAAACCCACCAGCAGGGTAATTGCCTTGTCCATCATGGTGAGGATGCCGGTATAGTCGCAGACCCCTTCGCGGTCAAGCATCATCAGATCGCCAATGGCATCGTGCAGTGAACGGTAATAGAAATAACGCATGCGCATCGGCGTGTAGAGGCGGATTTTCAAGGTGACCTCGGTGATTACCCCAAATTGCCCATAACCCAGAATCACGCGCTTGAACAGTTCAGGATTCAGCTTGTCGGAACACTCCACAATGTCGCCGGTGGGTGTGACCACCTCCAGGGATACCACCTGGTCGGCGCTGCAACCGTGTTTCGCCGAGTTGACATCGATGCCGCCGACACCCACCGTGCCGCCCACGGAGGAGGCCATGTTTAACGGCGCTGACAAATAATCCATGCCGTCGCGCCGCAGCAGTTCCGCCAAACGATGCCACAAGATGCCGCCTTGCACCCGGGCGGTCAGTTCTTCTTTGTCGACGTGCAGCACCCGGCCCATGCCGGTCATGTCCAGCAACACGCCGCCGAATGCCACCGCTTCGCCCTCGGTGGTCAAACCGCCGCCGCGCGTGGTCACGGGAATATGGTAGCGCTGGGCCAACTGCAACAGACTGGCAACCTGTTGCGCATTGCGCGCCAATACCACGCCGTGAGGCAGGCCATGGGCGAGGCCCCCGGCATCGGTCACATATATGCCACGCGTACCTTGGTCTTCCTGAACTTCCACATCCCATTGGCTGAGTTCACCGACAAACAGCGACCAGTTATCTCCCAGCCAGCGTTTGGCATTGGTTTGTTGGCGCGGAATGCCCTGCAGGGCATCCGGTGCCACGGGGTCCGGGGGTAGTGTACCTATTTCTATTGCTGGAATTTCCAAAGGCTTGACCATGTTGGATTAATTTCAAGGGGTGTAGTGTAGAGCAAATCCACAAGGGGGTGTAGTGTCGCTGCGTCGTCCGCACAATCCTCCTGGGGGGACCACAATAACGCCCGGAAAATATTGTGGTATGTCCTGAGGGTGAGACGATGCGTGGGTGGTCAATCTTTAAGCTTTCCGGATCCGGGGGCACCGGAATCTCGTGCCAATGCAGGGCGTTCTCAATATAAACCAGGTAAACCGGGTGTGCCCAAATTACCCTGGTTCCGCACACCGTGCACCTTATGGAATCACTGCCGAAGACGCCCACCCGCAAAATATTAAAGCGGGAACTCAGCAAGTCCGGGGAATGGGAGCGCGGCGTCAGCAGTTGATGGCGTAGGGCTGTGTCGTCGGTCTTATGCGCGGTTCAGCAGATCAGGTCACAATGATCGGGGGCCTGATGAGGCCCCGATCCGTGGCATCGGTAATTACTGCAACGCCAGCGCACGTAAGGAGATGCTGCCGGTCTCGGAGTTCTCCAGCGTGTAGACCAAGGTCATTTCCTGACCTGCGCCCGCGGCGTGGTAATTGATGGTCAGCACGTTGTCACGGGGCTTCTGGGAGCTGTCGGTGAAGGACGTTCTGGGCGGCGCGCTATTATCGCTGATGCTGGCCACCAGTTTGCCTCGCGCCTGTTCCGCGCCAAGATACAACTTAAGCGTGTGAGTCTGGGTGTCCGCGGGAATCTTGAGAATGAAGCCGCCGTTGAGCTGGGAAACTTTCAGGCCGGTGGCGCTGTTGTTGACACTGGCGACCGGGTCGCCGTTGGTCCAGGAGAAAGTGCTGCGTAGACCACTGTTGTCAGTGAATTGCTGGGGCGATATGCCCTGCGTATAGCCGAGTACCGGGCCACCGGTCTTGCCCTGAAAACGATTGACGCTAGCCGCGCTGTTCAAGCCCCAATGCCACCAATCCAGCGTGCCTTCGCCGGTCAGGTTGACGTTTGGCGGTGCCTGGGTAGTGGTTACCGACAGCAAGCCACCGACCTGCGTAACCGCTTGACCCAGAAGGCGTTTTTCCTGACGCATACTGTCGTTAAAAGAAACTGCCTGAGCCAGCAACTGGTTAGCAACGTCCGGTCGTGAAGCCAGCAAATCGGTTTGTTCACTCCGGTCCCTGGCGAGATCATAAAGCGCCTTGGCCGTGATTACACCGGTGGCGGCCACGATGAGATGCAATTTCCATTTGCCACCGCGAATCGCTTGCAGCATTAATGTCTGATCGAGCTGCCAGCTCTGAGATTGGTTGTAGTAATAGATGTAGTCGTGAGGCGACTCGGCGTTTACCTGGCCGGCCAACAGCGGCCAGATATCCAAGCCATCCAGCTTGCGGGTGATTGGTGGTGCCTTCACTAAAGCGGCGATCGTCGGCAGGATATCGATATGGCTGGCGATTTCCGTGACCGTGGACCCTTGCGGTATATGACCCGGCCAGCGTGCAATCATGGGAACTCTTACGCCGCCTTCCCAATTGCTCTTTTTCGAACCGCGGAGACCACCGGTGGTGCCGGCATCGATGCCGTATTCCGCCCATGGTCCGTTGTCGGAGGTGAAAATGACCAGGGTATTCTCGTCGATACCCAAGGTATCCAAGTATTGCAAAATTTCACCGACACCCCAATCGATTTCCTGCACCGCATCGCCGTACAAGCCTTGCGTGGAGGTGCCAATGAAACGGGCGGCCGGGAACAGCGGCACATGGGGTTGTGGAAATGCGGCATAGAGGAAAAACGGCTGGTCGCCGCGTGTTTGCATGAAGTCCTTGGCGCGCCGTACGAACTCATCCATAAACTTGCTCTGGTCCGGATTGATATCCACCACGGTTTCATTTTCAAACACCGGCAAATCAGGAAATGTCCCGGTTGGCCAACAAGTTTTGCCTCCCTGGCCATCATATCCGGTAAGCGCGGCGCGTGCCCGCGCAGCTGCCAGACGCGGGTCTTCAAAAGGTTGCGCGCAGGTTAGGGGGTGGAAGGGCCACATGTCATTGGAATAAGGAATTCCGTAGAACATGTCAAAACCTTTACGCGTAGGCATGAATTCCGGGTGCTCGCTGAGATGCCATTTACCCAACATTCCGGTGACGTAATTTCTTTCTTTGAGCATTTGCGCAATAGTGACCTCACCGGGATTGATGCCCGTGCCGGCGCCGGGCATATGATTGAATGACATGGTGATGCGTGGCGCATAGGTTCCGGTTAATAGCGCCGCGCGATATGGACCGCATACCGGCGCGGCATAAAAGTCGGTAAATCTAGCGCCCTCAGTTGCCATGCGGTCTAAATTTGGCGTGCTGATGGTGCTCGAACCATAGATTCCGAGATCACCATAACCTAGGTCATCGGCGAGGACGACAATGATATTCGGCGTCGCCGGTGTCACCGTTACTGTTACCGTGCTCGTGGCGCTGCCACCCGCTTGATCGCCTATGGTGTAGGAGAATATGTCATCGCCCTGAAAATCGCTTTCGGGTGTATAAAGAATCATGGTGCCTGCACTGTCAATGCGTGCTTGACCGTGCAGGCCGTCGGTTTGCACACTGCTGATCGTCAAGGACCTACTGTCGGGATCAGAGTCGTTGGCCAGAACCGGGATGGCGGTTTCCAGATGTAACCGATCAATCTTCAGTGCGTCGGCTCGCGCCTGGGGCGGATCGTTCACCGGCGTTACCTGAAGGCTTACCTTGGCCGCCGGCGCTACTGCACCGGCGGTGTCCGCTACGGTGTAATTAAAACCGGCGACACGTGTTTCAGAACCATCGTGGACGAATTGAACAACTCCGGTGTGTGGGTCCACACTGGCGCTGCCATTCTCCACGTTTGTGAGAGCGATGCTGGTCAAGTCCAGGGCACCTTCCGCATCGAAATCGTTCGCGGTGATGTGAATGGCCACCGAGCCGCCTTCCAGCATTTCGCCGTTGTCGTCCAGCGCCACCGGGGGATCATTTACCGGTGTAATATTTATGGTAACGGTAGCCGTGTTGGATTCCAGCGTGCCGTTGGTAATACGATAATGAAATGAATCGCTGAAATTCTCGCTGCCATCATGGGTGTAGATGAATGAGCCGTTTTTGTTCAAGACCATTGTCTGCGCATGCGCGGGGGCATCGATCAGTATCACCGTCATCGTCTGGCTGGTGGTATTCTGGTCGTTGAACAGCAATCCCAGAGATATGGGGACGTTGAGTACGCCGCCTTCCAGTACTCCCTGGTAACTGTCGTCGGCGGCGAGCAGTTGTCCGCTCACAATCTCAATGTTGACCTCCGCGGGTGCTGACACACGACTACCGTTGTCGACTTTGAAGCTGAAGCTGTCGGTGTCGGGAGCAGGTGTCTTGGGAAGGTATTCAAACCTGCCGTCTTGCGCATTGATAGTGAGTTCACCGTGGGTGCTTGCGCGTACCAGGGAAAAGGTCAACGGGAGTCCCTTGGGATCAGTGCCCGTGAGTTGCCCGGTCAGCTGATGGTTGAACAGCGTAGAAAATTTCGCGTCGTTGGCTACCGGCGCCGCGGTTTGCTCGGTGGCGTCTTTCCCGGATTGCTGCGCGTGGTGGTGATTATTGTCCGGAAAACAGCCGCTGAGACTGCTACCGAACAATACCGACAGCGCCAGGTTACAAGCAAGTTTGAACACGGACAATACAGTTTTCATGAAGTTGTTGGCCCGATAGACACAGTTACCAATGGTTGGTTCGATCCTGGACGATCCGGGAATGGGCAACAGAAGCCTGATGTCCCTTGGACGAGTCTTAAAATTTGATTAAATTTGACATAATGCTAGGCTACTGTGGAGTGAAAAATCAAGCAGATTTTGGAGATATGCCGGTTGTTATTTCTCGTCGGTATAGCACGTCCGCTCATTATTACAACTTTCGCCTTAGAACTGCTGAGCGCACGGTGTGCGGGGGGGATGTGACCAATCACAGCCATGTCACGCCCGAATACGTAACGACCGCGGTTGGATGTCGTGCGCCGCCATTAATATCAGGAATAAACTAAACCGCCGAACTTGGGAAAGCTTGTTATCACGGGTTTGCAGGTACTGCGTAGCTCATGGCGGCGCTGCCAGGAACGCCCGCCGGCAACATATTAAAACGCGAGCCCAGCAATGCGGGGGAAGGGAGCGCGGCGTCAGGAGCTGGTGGTGCGGGTGAGTGCAGGGTTTGACGGATGATCGGAGGCGTCATTCGAAGCATGAAACAAACGGCACGGAGACGGAGGGTGGCGGTGGACCTGCCACTGTTGCTCTAGGCATGCCATATATGTCTATGTTGCGCACCGGTCTCTGTTTGCCATGGCCGTCAGTTATGCGCGCGGCGACTCATTATTGAATGCGATACTGGGTTTCGCGCAGCTATTGTGCCTGGAAAAACATCTCACCGAATCCGATCAGGAGAATGTCAGGGAAATCGTGAAAGCCGGGCATCATTTGTTAAAGTTGATCGATGGCCTGCTCGATCTGGCGAAAATCGAGGCGCATCGCCCAGGAGCATCATGCCAAACTTTTTCATACATATCAGAGACTGGGTCACGAAAACACCATCATCGAAGGCACGGGGCTCGGTCTATCGATTGTGAAGCAGCTGCTGCAATTAATGCATGGCGACATCAGTTTTACCAGCAAGTTGCACGAAGGCACCACATTCGTGATCAAATTGCCGGTCAGCGGTAATGCCGAGCAATCAGCCCTGCCCGGTGGAGCTTCCAAGCAGGCCATGTAACGTCGGCCATGGTCATGTCGTTCGCGCCAAAATGCATAGCGTGCGAACTTAACAGGTTAATTCAAGGGAAGTATCAGCAATCCACTCCCACGTTTATTTAATTTATGCGTGGCTACAGGTGGACAGGTGGCCACCGAATGGCGCCAAACGGGGGTGCCAAGTTTTTTACCGGGATTATGCTTTGTGTTCCGCCCGGAGCGGGGTGTATACTCGCGGAACTGTCCGTGGATTGTCCGGACCGTGGGCGCTTACATGGAAGGTTGCGTTGCCGGGGAACACAAGGAGACGGTCAGCTCATAACGCCTCTGTATTGCCATGTCAGTCGCCGCCTTTAACACGTATTGAGGGGCTGCGAATGATTTCAATTGAACACCTTACCTATGAATATCCCGGCGTACGCGCCCTGGACGATGTGTCGCTGCGCATCGGTGTTGGGGACATCACCGCGCTGGTGGGGCCCAACGGCGCGGGCAAGACTACACTGTTGCGCAGTCTGGCGGGGCTGGATACGCCAGTCGCCGGGGCAATTCGGGTCAACAATGTCGACGTGCTGCTGCATCCTCGTCTGGCCCATCGCCACATGGGCTATTTGCCGGATTTTTTTGGTCTGTACCAGGAGCTCACTGTGCGCCAGTGCCTGACGTATGCGGCGCTTGCCCACGATATTGCACCGGAGCATGCGTCTGCGGCGGTGCTGCGCGCCGCGCAACGTCTGCAAATCGATGATCGAATGGCACAAAGGGTCGACACCTTGTCGCGCGGTCTCAGTCAGCGCCTGGCCATCGCCCAGGCGATCGTGCATGAACCTCTGGTATTACTGCTGGATGAACCCGCTTCCGGTTTGGATCCCGAGGCCCGATATGCATTGTCGCAATTGTTTCTGTCACTGCGCGACCAAGGCATGACCATCGTCGTGTCATCGCATATCCTGGCGGAATTGGAGGAGTATTCCGACAGCATGGTGATCGTGCAGCAGGGCAGAATTGTGGAGCATCAGCGCCTGCACCAGAGGGATCTGGGCTATACCACCGTGACCATCGGTGTGGTCAGCGGTGTGGAGGAATTGCGCGCGGTATTGGCGCGCATGACGGGTGTCAGCATCGCGGCCGTTGACGGGGACACCGTCACCGTCAACGTGTCTGCGGCCAAGGAGCAGCAACAACAGTTGTTGAGGCAGCTGGTGACCCAGAATATATCGGTACACAGCTTCGCCGTGCAGAAACTGAATATGCAGGATGCCTATCTCAAACAGACCGGACAAAGAGGGTTAGCGCCATGAATAAAGCGTTCAATCCGGAACTATTGCGTAACTGGTGGTTGGAAATGACGCCACAGCGCCTGGTTGGCATGCCGCTGGCGCTGGTCGGGGTGTTTGCGCTGGAATATATGGTGATCAACGAAAACGCGCTGGAGACCGTGCGGGTGACGGCAATTTTTCTCTATTTTGTGTTAACGGTGTTTTGGGGCACCCGCCTTGCAGGGGAAGCCATCATCAATGAAGTCAGAGATCGCACCTGGAATACCCAAAGAATGACCGCGATAGATCCCTGGTCCATGACCTGGGGCAAGTTGTTCGGGAGTACGGTGTTTTCATGGTATGGCGCCGTAATTTGCCTATTGGTGTATGCCGCTATTGATGTGCGGAATTCGGGGTTGACGACGTTGAAAATCGTTCTCGCATCCCTGACGGTGGCGGTATTTTATCAGGCGGTGGCGATGCTGGTCAGCATGTTCGCCATCGAACGTAAGGCGACACGGAAGCGCGCTGTTTCCACGGCATTCACGGTGATCGGTCTCTTATTGTTATGGCCGTTTCTGAACTTGATCTTCCGCGATTCGGTGTCGGATACCTGGGAGATCCAATGGTTTGGCAGCTCATGGCAGCCTCTGGATTTCGCGTTGTGGTCGCTGCTTGCGTTCAGTGCCTGGTCGATTGTCGGGCTATATCGCAAGATGCGTGTCGAGTTGCAGTTTCAAAGCCGGCCGTTAGTCTGGATCGCGTTTAATGTATTCTGTGTCGGTTATGGTGCCGGCTTGCTGGACACGCTCCCTTTCGAGAACGTGCAAAGTTATACCGCCCGATTGTATGTCGCATTTTTTACCGTACTGGCCTTGAGTTATATCGCATTGTTCATCGAAACTAAAAATCTGGTGGCGATCAGGCGCCTGCTGGTGGCGTTGCAAGCGCGGCAGTTACCGATTGCGCTGCAGAATACCAGTGCCTGGATGGCGAGCATTCCAGTACTGCTGTTGCTGCTGCTGTTGGCGGTGATGAACGTGCAGGAGCAGGAATTTATTGCGGACGTGTTGATCGGCCATACCTATTCCGGCAAGCTTCTGGTGGTAGCGTTGTTCGTGTTCCTGTTGCGAGATATGGCGCTGGTGATATTTCTGCATCTGGGAGCCAAGGCGCAACGCGCGGACGCCACCGCCATCGTGTATTTACTGATGCTGTATTGGCTGGTGCCCAGTCTGGCAGCCGCAATGGGTTTGCCGATGGTGGTCGCTATATTCGTGCCACTGGCGCCGGAATCGCCGGTGATAACTATCGGCTCCGGAATAGTGCAGTTGGTGGCGCTCGGAAGTTTTATTGTTCGCCGCTGGCGGCGCGCGTTTCCCGAATTGCAGTCCGGGGTGAGTGCGGGTCAGGCGCCGCAGATAGATTAGCGGAGAGGAAAATTACGATTGGTCATTGGTGCTACGGAATTAATATCATTTGCGCCACTCTTCATGTAAACGGGCAGTGCGCAGGGTGCGTATTACGCACCGCTCTTTGTGGCAGCTGCAACGGCATCGTTCACGATCAACAGCCGGTGCGTCACACGCACGCTACAGTTCCGGATACATGATCCCGGGATTCAGCAGGCGTTGGGGATCGAAGGCGGATTTCAGATTTTTGTGCAACGCCAGCAGGCCATCCGGCAACGGGTGAAAGCGGGGTTCGTTGAATCCGACGGGTGCGCGGAACAAGGTGGCATGGCCGTCACGGCGGGCGGCATAAGCATGCATAATGTCCGGCGGTGCATCGGTCATGATCCAGCGTTGCGCTCCGGCCCAATCGATGAGGACCTCTCCCTGGAGCTTTGCCGGAGGCGCATCCGGTACCAAGGACAGCCGCCACAGCGGCAACTCACTGCCAAAAAAAGGCAGGGAGTGTTCGCGCAGATCGCGCCAGAATACCGCGCTAACCGCATGCTCCGTGCCCCCAATGTGCGCGCGCCCCGCGGCTAACGCTTTATCGCCGCCGCTGAGCCGCAAATGTAATTGGTCCTGGTAATAACAGGCGCCGGACAAGGGCAGGGACAGTGCGCGCAACCGGCATAGACTATCAATGGCGTCACTGGGTGATTGCTCCAGACTAACCGTATGTTCGCATTCCGGAAGCGGTAACACTTTCAACGACACTTCCAGAATAATGCCTAACATGCCCAGCGAACCGGTTACCAGTCTGGACACATCGTAGCCGGCGACATTCTTCATCACTTGACCGCCGAAACTGACGATTTCACCACGACCTGACAGCAGTTTCACGCCCAGAACGTAGTCACGCACCGCACCGGTGAACGGCCGGCGCGGCCCGGAAAGACCGGTTGCCACGGTGCCGCCCAGCGTGGCGCCTGGTCCGAAATGCGGCGGTTCGAACGGCAGCATTTGCCGGTGTTGTGCCAGCGTCTCCTCCAGCACGCGCAGCGGCGTGCCGGCGCGGGCGGTGATCACGAGTTCCGTGGGTTCATAACTGAGAATGCCGGTGTGGGCCGTCACATTGATCGGCTCGGCGCGGACTCTGTTGCCGTAGAAACTCTTGCTGCCACCGCCTTGAATGCGCAGGGGAGATTGGTGGTGCAGCGCGCTTGCTACCTGCGCCTGCAGTGCACCGCTGATGTCTTGGTCCATGGGAAATCCTTTGCTGGGCATGAGCATACGCCGTGGTTGGCCGAGTACGGGGAATTTCTCTCTGTTCGGAGCGGCAACATGGGACGCCGCCGCGGACGCAGAGTATAATCCGGGCACCCGCCGTCGACTGCTTCGCGCAGCGCTGAATTCTTATGGGGCCGTTCCAGCCATGGCCGGTAGCGTCTCGCGCGCGGACCCCCCGTGCATTTCAGGATTCTCCGCGCGGTTTTGTTATAATGCCGTCGAGTACGGTTCGGGCTCCAGTTTAACATGGCCAATAGCGACAGGAAAATTAGAGGCGTGATCATGACTTACTATGATGTTTTCAATGGGGACGCGGATGGAATTTGCGCCCTGCAGCAACTACGTTTGCACACCCCGGTGGCCAGCACCTTGATCACTGGCGTCAAACGGGATATCAAGCTGGTGGACCAGGTTAGCGCGGCCCGTGGTGACGTGGTTACCGTATTGGATGTCGCTTTCGAGAAGAATCTCAAAGCTGTGCAGGCGAATCTGGAGCGGGGCGCGCAAGTTCACTATTTCGACCACCATCAGTCCGGTCCGATTCCCGAGCACCCCGGATTGCATGTCCATATCGATACCCGCGCCGATGTCTGCACCAGCTTGCTGGTGGATGCTTATCTTCAGGGTGCCCATCGCGTGTGGGCGGTGGTCGGTGCATTTGGCGATAATCTCGACAACAGCGCGCGCCAGGCCGCCGCGCCATTGAACCTTGATGAATCCCGGTTACTGCAACTGCGCGAGCTGGGCATATGTCTGAACTATAATGGTTATGGCATCACGCTCGATGATCTCTATTTCCCCCCCGAAGAGCTATACCGGCAGGTGGCGCAACATCCCGATCCGTTCACGTTTATGAAAAGCGCGACTTTTCAGACGCTGCGCGCCGGTTATGCCTCGGACATGGCCCAGGCGCGGCAGTTAGCGCCGGACCTGGAAACCGAAAACCGGGCTGTCTATGTGTTACCGCCTGCACCGTGGGCAAACCGGGTGAGCGGCGTGTTTGGCAATGAGCTTGCCAGCGCGGCGCCGGCCCGTGCGCATGCTTTGGTAACACAAATGGCAGGCGGTGAATATCGCATCAGTGTGCGCGCGCCGCAAAATCGAAAGGAAGGCGCCGATCTGTTGTGCAGCGCATTTCCTTCCGGCGGTGGCCGTAAGGGCGCCGCGGGTATCAATCAATTACCGCCCGATCTCTATCCGGCATTTCTCGCTAAATTTCAGGAGATTTACGGCGATTGACCGCGCTGCGTTCGGTTCGATGCGTCGGTAATATCGCCAGTGATTTTCGATGTGCAGACACCTCATGCAATGACCCGGCGGCGTTGCTGCCCGGGGCGCGACCGTGCAAAAACGCCTCTGCGAATTATGTTACGGCAATGATTGTAGCGTGCGAGACTGTGTAAAAACGGCCCTGCTTACAATGTCAGGCCCTTGATAGATGGCTGCGTTCGGGATTTCCCACCGACACAGAGAGCGGGTGGGAAATCCGGAACGGAGCCACCTAAGTCTGGTTCTTCGTTCTATTTTTTTTAAAAACCGGTGTGTAATCCCAATGCCGGGTCATCGCGCTGCACAGTACCGATGGCGGCGGTGTTGTGCTGTAAAGAGTACGGATATACAGGCCGATAAACTGCCAGTAGCTACCATTTTGCAAGCTGGCGGTGATAGCGATGTATGGCAAATACAGACAGTTAGCCCGAATTCTGGTGGGTGATGAGGCGCAGTGTTACCAGGGACTGTGGCTTGGATTGCTGGGATGTTCCCTGTTGCAGGGCTGTGCTACCACGACGCTTTGGAGTACCACCGACGCGGTGTATCGGACGGAACGGGAAGCGGCGATCAAAGTGGTGGTCAGTAGCCACGGCGATTTCGAAAACAGCCGCACCGAGGTCTGGCTGGACTACACCCGGCAAAGCACGGCACTGCACCACGCAGTACGTGACGTCGCGTTCATCACACAATTTCCCACCATCTATCATGCGCAGAGCGAGCGTCGGGACGATAGCGAACGTCGCGGATTCAAGCCGGTTTGGGGACCGATTGCCACGCGCTTACAAGATGCCTATGTGATACTCGGGGTGGACACGGCACGCCAGCAGTCCTGGGCCACCGTGGAATTGCGTTACCGCTGGCCGGCTTACAGTATTTCTTTCGTGCCTACCGGAATGCTTGATTATCCAGCGCGTAGCCTGGCGCAGATTCCCGCGGCGCAAAAAAAATTGGCCGCGGGCTATCGTTTGTATGCCGAGGATTTCGGGGCGGTGATTGCTGCTCAGTGGGCGCAATTCGCGGGTACTGCGCACGTGCCCATTGATGCCGACAAAGCCATAATCTGGCAGGAAGCGGCGGGTGCGCTCAGCGATCTGGTCGAGGAAACGCGCGACTATCGGGCCATGCTTATCAGTCTTACCGCCAACGATTACCAGCTGGCATTCATAAAAATCAGCTTTGATCCCGACGCCGATGCGACCGGTACCACAGCGCAGGCGGATACCCATTTATTGACCTTTGTCGTCGCCGCCGACTATGGTGAACCGGCGGTGATTTCCTCATATCCTGATCAGGGCTGGATTCCTGCCCGTCTCTTGGTCACGCGTCGGGAGAGTGAGTATGTGTTCCCAGCGCCGGCGCGCGTACTGCTCAGTCCCGTGAGCATGGCCCTGGATTACTACACTCTGCCGCTGCAACTATTTTTCATGTTCAGTATCTGGTCCGATTAAACCACCGCGATCGCTATGCGCCAACAGCAATTTGACCAGTTGCCGTGTGGCGGGCCCTTGTTCCCGATCATGAGGATAAATAAGATTTAATGGTAAGCGAGAGGTACCGCCTTCGCGTAGCGGCAACGGCCGCAAGGTGCCCGTGTTCAAATACGGTGCGATTTCATGATAAGGCAGCCAACCAAATCCAAAACCTTCAACCACGACGGCCTTCGCCATGTCCAGGGTGGAAACCGTCCAGCGCCGTTCGGCGTCCAGCCAGCCGGCATCGACATTTTTCCGTACCCCGGAATCGCTGATGACCACCTGCCGATGGTGGCGGAGATCCTGGGCGGTGAGTTCTCGCCGTAATTGATGCAACGGGTGCTCGTGATGGGCGACGGCGACCATTTCCACGGTAATCAGCGGATCCGCAAGATACCCGGGTGGCACACCTGCACCGATGGCCAGCGCCACCGATTCATTGTCCAGAGCTTCTTCCACGCCCGACAACACGACTTGCCGAAGCATGATGCGGGTATTGCAATTGGCAGTCTCGAACGCCTGCAGTACCCGTAAGATAAAAAGCGTGGGACACAAGGCTTCCACGACCAAGTTGAGTTGTGGTTCCCAGCCGTCGGTCAGTGCGCGCGCGAAAGACTCCAGGGCCTGCGCCTCGTTCAATAAATGCCGCGCCCGTTGCAGCAGGCTGGCGCCGATTTCCGTCAGGCGTGCTTTGCGGCCTTCGATCGACAGCAGTTCCACACCCAGTTGTTTCTGTAACTGGGCGATGGTGTAGCTCACGGAGGATTGGCTGCGGTGCAGTATTTCCGCCGCATGGGCATAACCGCCATGATCAATGACGGCCTGTAAAACCATCCATTGTTCAAGGGAAGATCGTAGGGGTTTCATAGCCTTAACGTATCAAAAAATTAGATACATTAGAACAAATAATTGCGCTTTCTTATTAGATAATTAGAACGATAATAGCCTCATCACGTTTACAACACTAAGGAGCATAAAATGGAAAAGATGACTGTGGTCGCTGGGCGAGTGTTATTGGGACACCTGTTTTTACTTGCCGGGTTGAGCAAAATCTCCGCTTACCATGGCACCCAGGATTATATGGAGGCCATGGGCATAGCCGGCGGTTTGCTGCCCCTGGTTATTGCTCTGGAAGTAGTGGCCGGGCTGGCCGTGATCATTGGTTGGCAAACGCGTTGGGCCGCCGTCGCTCTGGCGGGATTTACATTGATCGCCGGCGGCGTTTTTCACAATAATTTCGCGGATCAACTGCAATTGATCATGTTCATGAAAAATCTATCGATTACCGGGGGTTTGCTGTTGTTGTCGGTGTATGGCGCGGGTGCGTTCAGTGTCGATCACTGGCTGGCACGCCGTAGCGGCGGTGGCGGCGTCCCCGCGGTATCCCATTAACCGCAGCGCCGGCTACCAATCATCGGTAGCCGGCGCGTTTCGGCCAATTTACAGGAGCGCATCATGATTACGTTACGGCCTGCGGGAGAACGTGGACACGCCAATCACGGGTGGCTGGACTCCTACCACAGTTTTTCCTTCGCGGATTACTTTGATCCGGCGCATATGGGAGTGTCGGTGCTGCGCGTCATTAACGATGACACCGTGGCACCCGGCGCGGGCTTCGCTACCCACGGTCACCGCGACATGGAAATTATCAGTTATGTGTTGTCCGGCGCCCTGGAACACAAGGACAGCATGGGGCATGGTTCCGTGATCCGGCCCGGTGATGTACAGCGGATGAGTGCCGGTACCGGCGTTCGCCACAGTGAATACAATGCATCGGCGCAGGAAGTCGTGAACTTTCTGCAAATCTGGATTCTGCCCGATGAGCAGCGTGTAGCGCCAAGCTATGAGCAAAAAAACTTCGGGGCGCGCACTCTGGACCGCTGGTGTCTGGTGGCGTCGCCCGATGGACGCGAGGACTCGATCAGTATGCACCAGGATGCCATGCTGTATGCGACCCGTCTGACGCAGGGCGTGGTATTGACGCACTCGTTGTCGATTGCGCGCACCTGCTATCTGCACGTGGCCCGTGGCGCAGTACGGTGCAATGATCTCGAGATGGCGGGCGGTGACGGCGCCACCTTGACCGACGAATCCTTGTTAACCCTGACCGGCATCGTCGACACCGATGTGCTGTTATTTGATTTGCCCTAATTCATCCCAGGAGTGATAGATGAAAACCATACAAGCGCGAACCGAACATACGTTGCATCCCTTAATGGCCGAGCGTTGGAGCACCCGGGCTTTTGATCTGGAACGCCGCGTACCTGCGGAACATTTGCAGTCGATGCTGGAGGCGGCGCGCTGGACGCCGTCCTGTTTCAACGCGCAACCCTGGCGTTTTCTGGTGTGCGACTACCATGAACAGCGGGCGCCGTGGCAACAGGCGCTGCATTGCCTGACGGAGAAAAACCAGAGTTGGGCCTGCAAGGCACCGGTGTTGATCCTGGCGTTCGCCCGGGAACGCTTCAGTCACAATGAACAACCTAATCGCTGGGCGCACTACGATACCGGCGCCGCGATGATGAGTCTGGTGCTGCAGGCGACCGCATCGGGATTGATGAGTCACCAGATGGGCGGCTATGACAGCGCTAAAGTGCGCAGCGAATTCGCGGTTCCTGATGGTTACACGCCGACCGCGATTGCCGCCATCGGCTACCCCGGAGCCAGCGATCATTTGCTGGATGAACATAAAGCGGGAGAATCCGCGCCACGGGTGCGTCAACCGCTGTCGGCCCTGATGGATCAGCACGGCCACTGGTCCTTCACGGATTGATGGCGCGGCTGGTCTCGTGACTTAAGGGGCCTGCTCTTCGGCCGGGCGTTTTTCCCACCAGGCGAGCACATTGCGTGCGGTCAGATGGTCCAGGGACATCCTGAATTTCAGGAAGGGGCCAGCGGCAGTGTAACCGGCATTACGGAAATCCTTGTCGTCGAAACCCTGGAAGTTGTAACCGGCGCTGAGCCACACATTGCGGCTGACCGCATGGCCGGTGGCTACACCCAGGGAGTTACGGATGCTGTGGGTGGTGGTCAGGAGCAGGCTCGCCGCACGCACACCCACGTCCCATTGCGGAGTAATATCAAAACGGTATTCGGAACCCAGCATATGAGTGACGCTGTCATAGGCACGCGCATCCAGAGTTTCCAGCGTATATTTAATGCCATAGTGCACTGATATCTGATTGCGCCGGTCGAACAGGTAGTTGGCATTGACATTGTTGACGGCTTTTTTCGTTTCCTGGGAGGCACCGGCGCTGGCGCTGCTGTCATGTCTCAGATCCAGTTGCTCGAGCACGATCCACTGGCTGGCGATGGGCCGATAAGCCAGGGCGAAACGGCTGGCGGCGTTGGTATTGCGTACTGCGCCCGTGCGCTCGCTGCTAAAATATTTTAGTGTGGCGGCAATGCCCAGGCCGGTATTGTGCTGGCGGTACAGACCCAGGATGACACCGGTCTTGTCTTCCTGCTTGCCGTTGCGCCCCTCCAGGCGGCCCGTTGCGGACCAGGCTTCCTGCTTGTAGGTAGTGCCCAGGGAGGCGGCGGTAAAGTCGTCGGTGATGGGACCCGACACCGGCGCACTATTGCTGTTAAAGGTTTGATCGTCGGCATGGCGCGTGGTCTGGCTGCGATCAATGCCGAAATCCACTAATAGATGCTCGGACAATTTCACTTTCTGGGTGAGGCCGACGCTGGCGAAGGTGCGCGGGCCGTTTTCCGTGGTCTGGTTCTGCATACTGGTATTGACGCTGGCATCCTCCCAAGGCGTGGCCTTCAGGCCAATGCGGGTGGTGTTGGTGTCCTGGTCGGCGCCATCGGTGAATTCCTGTTCCAGGAAGATACTGGCGGCCGGGGTCAGGCGATAATCGCCGCCCAAGGTCAGACGGCTGGGATAATCCGCGTTGTCATTGTCATCGACGGCAAGTTCACCGTTGGCGCGCAATTTCAGACGCTCCGCGAACAAGGTACGACCCACTCCACCGGTGAGCAGGTCGGACGCCGCTTCCCTGCCGCTGGCATCGGTATCGCGCGCCAGCCGGAAACCGCCGCTGATGGTATAGGGATCGAGACTGTGGATGCTGTTGAAATTGAACACGTCACGTTGCTGCTCGGTCACCAGGTTTTCTTCGCGCCAGGATTCGCCCGTCAACCGGGTGTGCGGCGTCAGGGTGTAGCCGGCATCGATACCGAATTTCTGCATACCGTATTCACTCGCCTGCTGTTGTCCGAGGCCAAAGCCTCCTTCCTGTCGGCGCGCATAGACCTTGGCCTGATAACGGGCGGTGCTGCGTTTCACTTCCGCGAGATAGGCTTCCCCGGTAGCTTGGGTGCCATTGCGGAGGCTGTCGGTGGTCGCCCATTCGGCGCGCAGGTCGGTGTCGTCATCCGGGTGATAGCTGATATCGGTCCCCAGCAAATCGCCGGTGGCGCCCGTGGTGCCTTCATGAATCGTGGTGGCGCCGATTTCCACCTTGTTTTCCAGAATCTTCATCGCCGCGCGCACGCCGCCGCTAAGGTCGTTGCCGCCATCGGCCGCCACTTCGTATTCCGCGATGATATAGATTGGATTCAGATACTCATCCCGGGAAAATACCGGTTCCTTGAAGTAGAGGGTGCCGGCATCGGCATCGATTTGATAATCCAGATAGCGTGACAGTTTGCGGGAACTGACGATGGTTTCGTTGTGAAAACGGTCCCGCACCTCGATCGTGATTTTATCGCTGTTCAGCACGATGGCGCGGTGACTGAGCCGGTATAAGCCCGAAGTGCCGTCGCCGGGGATCTCGTCACGGATAAACCCCTGGTCGGTTTGCGCGGCAAAAGCCGTGACCGAGACGCGCTGGTCATGAAATTCGGACTTCAGACCGGTAAAACTGCGGCTGTACCGGGACAGCTCCGTGACCGTGAGGCCGGTATCGTAGTCGCCGAACAGCGCGTAATATTGTTCGGCTTCCAGACGCACATACAGGCGTTCTCGTGATGTGGCATCGCTGCCGCCAACACTGCTGTCGCCGTACAGGGTATAGTACTTGTCGGGATCGATCAGCTGGTACAGGCCGTCATCCACCGCGTCCTGGTCTTTGCCGGAATCATAGGCCAGGGTGAGCAGCCACTTGCCCTGAATCTGGCCTTTGGCGTAGAACGCAAGCCGCCCGTCATGGTAGAAACCGTCGCTGCCGTCAACCTGCTCGAGTTCCTGCATATTGCCATGGGCGACGCTGTAACCGGCGGTACCTTCCGCCAGACCGACCATGACCCAATCCCGGTAGAAGGGTTGCACGGGTATTTCCAGGGACAGGGTGAGATCCTGATAGCGCAGACGCGCGGTGTAGACCCCGCTATTGGTGACCGGCGCGAAACGCACGGTGCCGTCCGCGGCCAGCGGGATCAGGTTCTTGTCCGCCGACAATTCCGACCAGCGATCCGTACCCTCCCGTAACGGCTCCAGGGTGCCGCCCTCGAAGATCAGGTCCGCCGCCGCGGGAATCACCGTGCCTTGCTGGTCGAGCAGTTCGATTTGCGCGTGGATCGGTTGTTTGCCATCGGCGATATTGCCGGCGGTGGAGGCGACGCGCATACGCGTGATTCCCCCGGCCCGCGTGATGCTCAGGTTTTCCTCGAAACGGGCGTTACCAAACGGCCCCATGCCTTTGAAGCTGAGGGTATGTTGGCCGGGCGCGCCCAGTTTCACGCCTAAGTAGGCGTAGGTGGTCAATTCGGTGGCGCGATCGTGATGGCTCAACGCCAGGTATTCCTTGGGCACCTCTACGCCGTCCACCAACAGCTTGGCTTGCAGGCGCGCATCCAGGCGCAGGCGCAAATTGACGAATTCATTGACGATTACCGTGCCGCTGCGCAGATTCAAGAATCCCTGGCGGGTATCCGCCTCGACCGCCGGTTCGGGCTTGTTACCCGGTACCAGATCGCGCGCCTGCGCGATCACCTGGCGTTCCCAGAAGCCGCTGTCACCCCGGGTAATGCGTAAACTCTGGCTGGTTTCGGCGCCGGCCACGGTGACGATGATTTCCAGACGTTTCGCCGAGCCGGAGTCCGGGGATGACAGGTCTTCGGTAAATTTGACCTGGTTGTCAAACAACGCGAGTTTCGACGACAGATGCGCGGCCACGGCCCGTATTCTGTCCATGCCCAGAGCTGCATAGTCTTGCGAAGATTTTACCGAGGAACGAAAACCGCCAAGGGCGTTGATCAATATATGTTTGACCGGCATATCCAGCAGATTTGCTACGATGGCGTCGAGCTTCGCCTTGTCGGCGGCAGTCAGTTCGCTGCTGCCGGGGCGGAATTCCCCCTGAAATTCGAAGCGTCGGTTGCTGGCGGATTCCATGGCCAGGGCATTGTCCACTTCGGGCGTCTCCTGATGCTGCTGCGAAGGCGTGTCAAACATGAGTCGGGCGCGGGTATAGACTTCGCCGGTGTGGTCGTCTGCGGCAGCGGTGGTGATGGAAATCTCTTCCTGCCAAGCGGACGCAGGACGATTACCGAGGTTCAGCACCAGTGTTTCCCCGGTAATCACCGGATCTTCGATCGACGCGCCATCGCGCAGGGCGCTGTGTGCCTGATAAATGAAGCCGGCGGGCAAGTCGATTTGCAAACGCAGATTATCGTAGTTCAGGGTATTGCCCCGCACCTGGAAACGGTAACGCACCAGGCCGTTCTCCAGGTCGCTGGTCATGCGCAGGCCCACGGCACCATTGCTGCTTTGTTTTGGCCGCACGTAGAAGTCGGCACGCCACAAGCTGCCGCCTTGCAGATCGACAAAGCGGGAATTGGGGTCACCGGCAAAGCGGCTATTTTTTTCACAGGCGAATACTTCCCAGGTCTCCGGTACCGATGCGCCATCGATCTGCAGAACATGGCTGCCGGGCAGCAAGCCCTCGAAATGGTACATGCCACGTTCATCGGTAACGGCGTAGCGGCCGTCTTCCATCAGTAATTTGATACCGGCGACGCCTGGTGCATCCATGCCGATGCCGGCATCACCGTTTTGTACGGACTCGCCCAGTATTTTGATGGACTTTTCCCCGCTGTCATCGGCGAGCACACGGAAGCTGTCACGGGATTGGTCGGTATCGGTTTCAATGGCAATTTCCACGCGCCGGTTCAATTGACGGCCTTCGACGGTTTCATTGTCGGCGATGGGCTTGTCCGGTCCCGCACCCTCCACGGTGATTTGCCGGGGCTGCAGCTTGAACAGTTTACTCAGGTAGTCGGCGACCGCTTGGGCGCGAGCGGCGGCCAGTTCATAGTTATCCTTGAAGCGTTGGTGTTGACCGCGCGCAATGGGTTTGCTGTCGGTATGACCAACGATATGTACGCTTTTCACTTGTTGACCCGCGTAGTATTTGGCAAGGTCATCGAGGATCTGCCGGTCCGTTGCCCGCAACTCGGCGGTCAGCGCGGCGAACTTGGGCCACACCAGATTGGGCAGGCTGCGGAAGGAGTTTTCCGCCACCGGCGTGCGCATATGTCCGGAGCCGACAGCAGTGAATTCCGCTCGCGCCAACACTTTGAACAAGCCATTGGAGAGCAGGCTCAGTTCGCCGCGGGTGCTGGGGGCGACTTTCACCGCAAAATTGATCACATCGGACCAATCCCCGGCGCGGTTTCCCAGTGGTAAATAGAGTCCGTCCGTCCGGCTTTCCGGATCTGCTACGGTCTGTTCATTGATGCGCACGCTGTTGTCGATTAAACCAATGGCCTGGGGTAAATTGAGTACCAGTTGCACATCCTGCACCGGTATCACGTTGCCCTGCATGTGTACGGTATACAATACCTGATCGCCGGCAACGTGGCTGCGCAGGCTCAGGCGCACGGCGCCTTCCGGCGTGGTTGCCGTGCAATTGCCCGTCATCACCCGGCCCAAAACGCGGCCGCGGCTGCTGAAAGGATCCAGCTGTACCTTGACCGAGGCGCGGGCGGTGTTGGAGCCAATGCCGTCCGCGGTCATGGCCTGAGCGCTGTTGACCGCCTTGCCCTGGGGGGCGGTTACGGTGGTTATGGCGACATAGTTGACGCGTGTCGTAGTGCCGGGCGGGAGATCCGGGACCGTGAACCTGAGCGCACGGCCATCACTGCTGATGGCGGGGTCCGCGGCCGGCAGACCATCCCTGCGCGTGGCGTTCGGCTGCAACCGAAAACCGGCGGGTAAGCGGTCGTTGATCTGAATAGCTGCGGCTATGCCGGCGCCGGTATTGGTCAGTTCCAGGGTATAAGGAACGAATTCACCCACTTCAACCTGCTGCTTGCCGGCGTTTTTCGTCAGGAATAACACCGCCGCTGCCGGGTCCAGCGGTACGTCCACCTGCACCGGCGGACCCATGGGTACGGTAAAGTCCGCACCGCGGGAAGCGACGCTTAATACGTAGGGGGCGCCGGGCAAGGTCTGCAGCGTGGCATCATCCACGGTGGAAGGAAATACGTAACCCGTAACGGGCGTGATCAGCAAGCGATAGTCGCCCGGTGCCACCAGGGGAAAGCGGTAGTTACCCGCGGGAAACACATAGCCGGCACCACTTTGGTCGTTGACCGTGCCGCCGGTAACCACGGTGGCGGGAAACAGGCTGATGCCGTCGTCTCCGTAAACCGTTGCCGGCTGACCGGTGGCGGCATCAACCAGCGTTACGGTGACGCCGTCGACGGCACTGCCGCTGGCGCTGTCGAAAATAACGCCGTAGGGGTCGACCAGCACGCTGGATACGGCGACATCAGTGCCGTCCCAGGTATCGGTATAGCTGATGGTCAGGGTCTGGTTACTCTGCGCTGTTATCCTGCAATCATTGGGTAGTGCGGCGCCTTTGGCGGTTTGCATATAACCGGTAAACAGACCGGTGTCGCTACCGGTTTCAGTCAGGCGCAGTTCTTCGCTGTCGCTGTTTTCAGAGCTGACGGTTACTACCAGTTGTTCGGCGATCGTGGGGTCAATGTTCTGATCGCTGTCGTTGACTTCGACGAACAAAGGGTTGCCAAGTTTGAAGCTGGTTGAAGTGGACAGCGCCAGATTGCCTGGAATCGTCAATGTGGTTCCGGACAAAGTGACCGGCGCCGCCAGCGCTGTGTAAGGCTGCGCAGACCCGGCCGGCGCTCGGCATTCGCTGCCGCCAATAAAGGTGTTGACGGCGGTGCCGGATCCCGCCGCATAACTCAGCACCTGCATCGATGCCGATGTGCGACCCAGGGCTCTGACGCTGACGCTGCTGCTGAGATTGCCCAGGGAGGTGCTGACATTGGCGGTATTGAGGATGCTGGCGCCGTGGGGTGGCACGGCGGCATTGGCCACGGCGGCCATGCCGGCCAGTAACGACACTATGCCGCCAATACGCAGCACAACGTCCCAAGCTCTTTTCATGGAAAAAGAGCTTGGGACGATGGACGCCGGTCCGAACACCGGCGTCATCGCGTGAGTGAATAAAGATAACGGGCCGGTCCCGGCCCGCACGCCGGCGTTGCTGCCGGCATGCGGATCGGGTCCTGACGCCTGTCGCCGCAGGTCGATCATCAGTTGATCGTGGCCCGGTACAGAATTACCGACGTGGCCGCCGGGATTATGGTACCACCCACCGGCGTGGTTTCGTTGCCGCCGGTGCCCGCATGCACGGTGATGGTAGCGCCCGCGATCGCGAAGATTCCAAGTGCGTCCACACCATCGGTTTCACCGCCGACGCCGACGGCGATGTCGTAGGTGCCATCGCCGTTGCTATCCACTTTACCGGAACTGGCCACGTAGGTGGTGAACGCTGAGACCGTATCGGTGAAGATCACATCCGTGGCATTGCCGCCGCCGCTGTTGGTGATGACGATCACGTACTCCAGCGTGTCACCGACCAAAGCACCGGCCCCATCGGGATCGGAATTGCCGGTCACCCCGGCAGCGAAATACTCAGCGCCGTTGATGGTGGTACCGGTACCTGCCAACGGATTGTCATTGGCGTCGGTCACATTACGCACGTATTTTGCAACCGACAGCGCCACCCGGGTGACGGTGGTGGTCCAGTTGCCGGACGTCGCCGTCGCGGCCGTATTGCCACCCTGGGTCGTTCCCGTTGCGCCGATGGAGTGGGTATGGGTTTCGCTGGTTCCCGCAGCGAGCGTTCCCACGGTACCGCCTAAAGTGACGGAAGCGACCTCGCCGATTTGGGTGCCGGCGCCAACGCCTGCGCTAGCATTGCCACTGACCACCACGGTAGTAGCGGTACTGTTTACCACGGTGTAGTCCACGCCGTTGATACGCACGACCGTGACGCCGGCGGTGAGTTGGGCTGTGTCGTGATAAGGTACCGAAATCGTGGTTTGATCGAACGGTATGTTATAGGAGACGGTGACCCCGTCGGCAATGGCGCCGTACAGCGTGACCGAAGCGGCGAGCGTCCAGGTGCCTGCCGTCAGCGTACCGCTTTCCGCTACGTTATGCGTGAGCGTGAAGGTGTCGACGCCATTGCCGCCATTGATGACACTGATGCTATAGTCGGGTGAAATTGACGCGCCGGAAGGCTGGGTTTGACCAGCGGGTGCGGCACTCCAGCTTACGGCTCCCACCAGGGCAACGGTAACGTCCACGGTGTTGCTGCTGGCGGGTGCTTGCCCTGTGCCGACGGCATCACTGTAACTGACGGTAGCGGTATTGCTGATCGTGGTACCGGCGGTGAGTGCGGACCAGGCCAGCTGCGGTGCTAATGCCAGGCTGGTAGTCAAGGCGAGTATCAATGCCGTCCCGGTCAGCGTGTTGGTCCACGGTGGACCATGGTTGATTTTTGCGTTCATGATATTGTTCCTTGTTAATTGTTGAAGTACGTTGCTCTAAATATTTGTTACTGAAAATCAGGGTGGATTGGGCGCCAGATTGCCGCGTCTGCGGTGTGCCCAATCCCGCTTCCCGGGGGGATCCGGACCCGCGCGGGGCAGAGTGAAGATGTACAGCATGGCTTTTTGCAGTGCAGTGGTATGTTGGTACATGATCCATATCCTCGATGTTTGAATTCGTATGCGCCGTTATTTAACCCTTACCCGAAATCCGACTGCACCGGCGGCGCCGGGCGGCACTTCGTTGAGCGCCCAGCGCAAATGGCTGAATTGCTCCGGGCTCGCCACCTGCTGTTCGGTGTTGCCGTCTTTGGTTTTCAAGGTATAAGTGAGTTGTCCGGGTTTACTGAAATGCTTGCCGTCCAGGGACACCAGGACTTCGGCGTCTTCGCCAAAGGCGCTGTTGGAAACATAGGCGGTATGCTGTGGTACCGGGTTATCCAGCTTCACATTGGTCGCCTTATCCGTGCCTACATTCCGATAGTGCAAGGTATAGATCAGCTCCTGACCGGATTCGATGTCGGTCGCCGGTACCCGTTTGGTTATGGTGTGGTCCGCCTCCTGCACCTTGATTTCTTTTTCCGCCACGGCGGTCACTTCGATCTTGGGTTGCCCGAAGGCGGTGGAGGATACCGCGATGAGCAGGATCGTGAGAGCGATGTGTTTAACGTGCATGGTGCTTTCTCCATGGTTGATGGTTGTGGATGGTCATTGGGTTTGAGCCTGATAAATGAGCGTGAAACTGGTGCCGGGGGCCATGAATCCGGTCATGGGCAGCGCTACGCCGCCGACGTTGGCGTCGTAGCCCGCGGCGGGGATATAGGGCGCCGCCAGTCGATCCGTGTAAGTGGGTGTGCCCAGGGACAGGCCGCTGACAGGGCTGCCGTCGGTAAAGCTGAAGGCCTGACCGGCCTGGCAATTGGTGCAGAATTTCAGGAACACACTGATGGCTTCACTGATGGTGACGCTGGAGGCATAGCCGGTGCCGCTATTGGAAATCAACAGCGTGTAGGTGATGTTCTCGCCGGAGTTGACGAGGGTGTTGACGGTGCGTGGCGTGGCGGCGGATTTGAGCACCGTGACGTTCGGGATGCCGACGACAAACGACGTGGACCAACTGTGGGATACCGTGCCTTCCGAACCTTCGAACCCAGTCACTGATACCGTCCAGTTACCGAGACCGGTGACTGGAACCGGGTAGGCGTATTCAAAAATTGCCAGTGCCGGATCGTTCGATGGCAATTCCGTCACTGGTACGGTTTGCACCACGGTACTTTGCAGTACGCCGAGATTGTCCCGAATATCGAATTGCGCACTGGTAACGTCATAGTCGCCGAAGGGATCGCTGATGGTGCCGCGAATATAAATGGTCGCGCCCGGGGCGATGCTGCTGATGGCCGCACCACCGTTGTAGGCGGCGCTATAGGTGGCCACGCTGCCGACATTGATGACCGTGGTGGCGTCCAAGGACAGTTGGGAGTAGGACGTCGTCGTGTTAGTGTCGTCTACCAGGATACGCCTGTTAGCGGCGCCGGTAGTGTTGGTCAACGTGAGGGTGATATCGCTCGCCAGGGACAGTGAATTGAATCCTGCATTCACAGGAATGGAAAATGCGTACTCTGTCGCGGTGGTGGTAAGAGTGTAATTGGTAACACTGAGGGTACCGATGGGACCGGCGGGAGTGCCGCCGGCGGTGGCAAGCTGCAAGGTAAAGTTGCGGGTTGTACCACCGTTGTTTCGCGACAGCCGTAGCACCACGGGAATCGAGGCGTTGGTAAAGTCCAGTTTCTTTGCCAATGTGGGTTGCAGGGTCCACTTCTGTAAAGCATTGGCACCGTTGATTGTGGTCTGGGTGGTGGTGGTAGGTTTAGTGCGTGACAGGCCGGTACTGCCAGTGAGATAAAGGGGTTTGTTACCTGCCGCGGCGACGGGCGCGGCGAGTACCGTAACGGAAGCCGCCGCTGTCGGTGTGAGTGGCAAGCCTGTTGCGACACCGGATGCGGTGACTTGTGCCGTGTAACCGGTGGTGCCCACCGGCAATGCGCTGCCTCCGGCCACATAGGGCCCTGAGGTTACCGTGACACTGGCGCCCACCGCGTAGCTGCCTTCAAGACCGGAGATATCCGCCCCCAAGTCGTCCGCGGTTCCACCCGAGTCGATAGTAAAGGCATAGCTGCCGGAGTTGGTAACGGTATAGCAGTAATAAACGTTGGTGCCGCTGGGTACCGTGAGACTGGCGAGCTGATCGGAGCAATTGGCGAAGGTACTGACGTAACGAATCAGAGTAATCGCCGCCGCCTGAACATCCACGCACACATTGTCGATGGTGCCGGTATCGGCGGCGGCATTGTCGGTGACGTCGATGTTCCAGATGCCGTTGACGGTGCCGCCGTCCATGGCAGTCAGGGTGGTGTTGGGCAAATAAGTGCCGCTGATGCTGGGATTGCCGCCGCCACAGAGATTCTCGATGGTGGTAGCAGTGCCCGCCTCATCATCGAACAGCACCTGCAAATTGGCGCCATTACACCCGAAAGTGGCAGCGGGCACGCCCGGGCGGTCGAATAGCACGGCGCTCGCGGCACTTGGACTGCGGGCCGCGGCGTACAGATCGCCCACGTAGGTGTGGGTAATGTTGGTGGTGATATTGACGTCTTGTATGGGGCCGACGGCGGTGCCCATGGCGACGGTCACCGTCGCGGTGGTCGGTGTCGGGTCATTGTCCGGGATCGCCCAACCCGCGCCACCGTTGGTGTTGCAGAATTGCACCGCCTCAGCGGGCGTGGACGTCAACAGCAGCAGACATGCGCCGATCGCAAGGACACGTGATGACAGAACAGGAACGATGCGCGCATGGCAGCACCCTTCTTTTAGCCAGGAAAAGGTATCCGCCATGCCCGGAAAGAATGTCAAGGCATCAGATGGGCGATACGAACCGGATTCTCGATTTTTTTCCTTCCGGTATCGCATCCTTGAAGCGATATGAAACATCATTTCCAGCCGCCTTTAGGCTTGTAGTTGTCGTGGCGCGCCAAATTGATGTGAATTCCTTACACATCCAGATTAACCCTTTATTTATATGTGTTTATATTTGTCTGTATAAAAACCGGTAACAATTAGAAACACTTGTTAAATTGTCGTAACAATTGGGGGAAAACTTTAATTAAGGAACCCTTACCATGGGCCTGAAAACCGATATGGATGAATGCGATATCAACAGCGCCCTGGTGACATGTGCGGGAAAATGTGGCGAGTATTACCTTATTATTAAGGGTGGTATGAAACGTACAACAACTGGGCTAGGCTCCCGCACCCATTCCGCGACACTTGGATGACGGGAGAAAACAGCTAATTGCGCAGGAAAAGTTTTTATGCTGTTGAAAAACAGACCATAAGTTTCGGATTGCGGGGGCGTTTTTCTACGTGGAAATGCCGAATTTTGGTGGGGTTGGGGTCAATGTCGGAGTGGTCCGGTGGTGGTATCAGGGCTGGATATCGAATCCGCTTCAATTACGCTATATAAATGTGAAGCATATAATAATCATATTATATAACTTACTATTATTACGGATCGTTGCTATAGTCAATACACACACGACAGCTAACGACATACCTCCCTCTCTTCATCCACTCTCTACCCGACAGCCGCAAGGATTGCGGCATTTTTTTGGTGCTGAAAAAGCCTTGCCTCGACTCCGGGGAGCAATGACAAAATGCGGAAAACGCGTCGGGGAATGATAAAAAAATCGCCATCCATGGCAGTGTGAGAGGTTCAAAGACAACAGGAAAATATCCTGTTACGGCGAGCCGGGACTGCCCGAATCCGACTAGGGGGGATGAGGCGTTACGCCTCCAGATTCGTTGGTCCCGTGCCGTAAGTCCAGGATCATGTTAGGGCCGGATGGGGTCGGACGAAAGAGGCAAAATGTCGCAGGTTTTTCTGATGGATTACCGTATCCCCGGTGTCGACCTGGAGCATTCGGTTATAATGGGCGGCCATTGATCAGGCGCGAGGAAGACAGGGTGGGCATATCAGTAGTGATTGCGGCGTTTAACCGAGCGCATACTTTGCCACGCGCTTTGACGTCGGTGGTGCAGCAAACGCGGGAACCCGACGAGATCATTGTCGCGGATGACGGTTCCACGGACGACACTCGCGCAGCGTTGTCACGGGATTTCCCCGGGGTAACACATCTGGCCTTGACTCATGGTGGGGTGAGCGCGGCACGCAACCGAGCCGTGGAGCGCGCGACCCATGAATGGATCGCGATTCTGGATTCCGACGATGCCTGGGAACCCCGCAAATTGGAATACCAGATGCAAGCATTGTCCCGCTATCCGGACTACCGACTGGTACATACCGATGAAATCTGGATACGCAATGGGGTGCGAGTCAATGCCATGGCCAAGCATAACAAACGCGGAGGCTGGATTTTTCAGCATTGTCTGCCTCTGTGCGCCATATCGCCTTCATCGGTGTTGATGCACCGCAGTCTTTTCGACACCATCGGGTATTTCGATGAGTCCTTGCCCGCTTGCGAAGACTATGACATGTGGCTGCGCATATGCAGTCGCATGCCGGTACTTTACCTGGAACAGAAACTCACCCTCAAATACGGCGGTCATGCGGACCAACTGTCACGACAGCACTGGGGGATGGACCGCTTTCGCCTGCGTGCACTGGAAAAAATACTGGCCCAGGAGCATCTGAATGTGCAACAACGTGAGCAGGCGCGCCGTACCCTGCATGAGAAAGCGTTGATTCTGCGTAATGGAGCGCACAAACGCGGCAAACTCGAGCAAGCCGACTACTACCAGCAACTGATTGATCGTTATATGGGCGTAGCATCCCCGGAAGCAATCCCGGCGCATGGCTGACGCTGCCTATAAGCATATTATTGTCGCCTTACCGTGCGAGGCGCGGCCATTCATCGATTACTATCGATTGCATGGGGTGCTGGATTTTCCCGGGTTTCGTTGTTATGTCGGCGATGATGTGCGGTTGCTGGTGACAGGTGTCGGGAAAGTGGCGGCAGCTGCGGCGGTCGGTGCCTGTCAGGGGTATTTCCGCAATGCCCCGCATCAGGTCTGGCTCAATGTCGGCGTTGCCGGCCACCGGGAGTTGAGCCTGGGCAGTACGGTGTTAGCGGGCAAGATCACTGATCAGGCGACGCAGCGCAGCTGGTATCCGCCCTTGCTGTGCAATGTGGACCTGCCGGTGCAGGAGGTGTGCACCGTGGATGTCCCCGAAACGGCATACCGGGACGCCATGGTCTATGAAATGGAAGCATCAGGTTTCTATGCGACGGCGACCCATTTCGCTACCGCGGAATTGGTGCAGTGCATCAAAGTGATTTCGGATAACAGCGAGCAGGGGGTTAGCGGGGTGCATGCCGCTCAAGTGCAAGCACTGCTGGCGGCGCAAGTGCCGGTGATTGATGCACTGTTGGCGCGGTTAACGCGGATGTCACGGGAGGTTGCGCCGGATGGTGAGTTGCGGGCGTTGATGCAGACTTTTGTCGAGCGCCATCGGATCACGGCATACCAGCGTCGGGAACTGGAAAAGTCCCTGCGCCATTTTCTGGCGTTGGGGGGCGATGGAAATAAACTGGCGGCGGCGGTAACCGCGGGTGGCGGCGGCGCTAAACCTTTGTCCTGGCTGCAGGCACAAATCGCCGCGCTGCCATATGATCTACTTGCGCCATGATCAGCGGCCTTTATATTGAAGAGGATGTAAGCACACATCCCCGGGTGCTGGAAATACGCGATCGATTTCCCAAAGCACCGATCGTGACCTGTGAGCGCTATGGCGAGATCCTCAATCGCAAAGCCCAGAATTTTCGTCTGCAGAAGCAACAACCCGCGCTGATACTCAGCCGCAAACACAACAAGCACGTGTTACCGGCGCCAGCCGGCTACAGTATCGGCGGCGCGCATAACTACTATTTTTCCCACATGCTCAATTGCCTGTATGACTGCCGCTATTGTTTTCTGCAGGGCATGTACCGGTCGGCGCACTATGTGCTGTTTGTGAACTATGAGGATTTCGTGGCGGAGATTGCCCAGATTTGCGCCCAACACGAAGGTGCGTCGGTGTATTTTTATTCCGGTTATGATTGTGACAGTCTGGCGTTGGAACCAGTGACCGGTTTCAGCGCGTATTTTCTGCGGGCGCTGGCGCATGTGGAAAATGCTTACCTGGAGCTGCGTACCAAGAGCACCCAGGTGCGCCAGTTGCTCACTCAGACGCCCTCGCCCAAAGTGATCATCGCGTTCAGTTTTACGCCGGCGGAGATTGCCGCGGTACTGGAACATAAGGTGCCGGCTCTGGAACGGCGCATCGATGCCATGGTGAAACTGCAGGAACATGGTTGGCCGATTGGCCTGCGTTTCGATCCGCTGATCTATACTCCTGGCTATCAAGACTTGTATCGGCGTTTGTTCGCCAACGTGCTGTCACGCTTGAATATTCCGTTACTGCATTCCATCAGTTTCGGTGTAATGCGCATGCCGGAGAATTTTTATCACAATACCGTGCGCTTGTACCCGCGGGAACGACTGTTCGCCGCGCCTCTGGAGCGGATCGCGGGCATGATGGCTTACGCGCCGCCTGTGGAACAGCAAATGCTGGATTTTTGCCAAACTGAGCTGCTGCGATATGTGGCCCCCGAGAAACTTTTTCCCTGCAGGTTTTAACCCATGACAAGAACCGTACTGATTACCGGCGCCAGCGCCGGCATCGGCCTGGCTACCGCCCGGGCATGTTTGGACCGGGGTTTTACGGTGGTGGGTTTGGCGCGTGATTTCAGCAAGTGTCCATTGATTGACGAGCGTTTCATCACGTGCGTGGTGGACTTCAGTGATCTGAAGCAATTGCCGGTAACGTTGCGAGAGCTGTCCCGCGTCTACCCGAAAATTGACGCCGTGATCTGCAACGCGGGTCGTGGTCAGTTTGGCTCCCTTGAGGAATTTTCCTATGAACAAATACGTGCCCTCATGGATTTGAATTTCACCAGTCAGGCGTTTGTGGCGCGAGCCTTCATCGCCAGTCTCAAACGACTGGGTCGCGGCGATCTCGTATTCATCGGTTCCGAAGCCGCGTTGTCGGGTGGACGTCGTGGTGCGATTTACAGTGCCAGTAAGTTCGCGCTGCGGGGATTTGCCCAGGCGTTGCGGGACGAATGCGCGCGCAATAGCGTGCGCGTGGGCATTGTCAATCCGGGCATGACCGCCACGGGATTTTACGATCAACTGCATTTTGCGCCGGGATCGGATGTCAGCAATCATGTTACCCCGGAAGATGTCGCCAGCGCGGTATTGACCTTGTTGGAAATGCGCCCGGGTACAGTGATTGACGAGGTGACCTTGACGCCGCAGAAAAAAGTTATCGTGTTCAAGCCGGATGCCTGAAACGGGTGACGTCGAGGCAAAAAAATACCCCTCAAGCCTGGTCTTGCGACCTGAGCTTGAGAGGTCAGCGGGGGAGGGAGGATGAGCCTGTGCGTAAGCCTACGTACAGGCAGTCCAACCTACCTTAAGTATCGACACCATTGGCGGCTAGTAAAGGAATACACCGGCAGGTGGTGTGAACAATTGTGTCCTTGATCCAGGCGTTATTGTTATTTCGTGATGTGTTTGACGCTGATTTTTGCCACCGGGTTGCGCCAATCATAGTCGCTGGCGTCCAGATCGCCCACGCCGTGGATGCCGTTGTGTACATGGATAAAGCCTTCCGCCGCCATGTCCGGTGCCATGAAGGCATGGCCGCAGGGCGGACCGGGAATATGCATGCAGGATTCGGAGTTGGCTTCCGAGCCCGCGTCCAGCGCCGGCACCAGCGCGTTGGTCATGCTTTCCGCGCGAGCCATGGCGCCGGCGAGGCCGATAAACGCGTCATTGGTGGTGACCAGCATGGCCGCCAGGCTGATGCGATCGGATTTTTCCATGGCCGGTAGCATCACCGTATCACTGTGTCCTGGTAGAATCACGCCGCTGCCCATGGCCATGCCATTCACGTCGGAAGAAGCCTGCAGCAATGCCGTTATACCGCTGTAATCCGCATCCTGAGCGACGGCAGCTAAAGCTGCGGACGCAGGTTCACCGAGCGTGTACAGATTGAACTGGGCGTTATGAGAAGCCGCGACGATCGGGGAGAAGATCTGACCTTTGGTCAGGTTGGTGACCGTGACTTCGTAATATCCGTCACCGGCCTGGGCGCCGCCCGCAATTGCCATGGCGATGCCCGCCACCGCTAGAACGCTTCTCGTTGTTTTCATGTTCATCTCCTTGTTAATGAAAGTAGGTACAGCAACTGACAGCAAGCAGGATTCTGGGAGACGATGGTCACGGCGACTTCACGGATGTATCACGATTTTATCACGGTATGCCGGCTGGGCATTTATTGACCAGGAGTGCAGGTGGCGTCTGCATATCGAAATTGTTTGCTGCGCTCGGACACGATTTTTACCAGGGGTTTGTTTTCCTGATAGTCTGTGCAAATTCATGTCTATTGAAACCATATAAAACCAAGAAGCTATTTGATACGGGTAATCACCGGGTGTTTATTGCTGCTTGGGTAGGCGCACGATCTCTTTGGGAGGCCATGACAACCACAGATTCAATGGCAAAAAAACCACGTGGTTATCTGGTGATAGGGAAATCGGGGATATAACAAAACCCGGGACCGACGCCAGTGTCCACTGGATCTGTCCCGGGTATCTCCGGACTTCTATTTAATCAATATCTCGGTTACCTGATACCAATCCAGTTTCCGGGTAACCGTCATTACCAGGGACAGGATGGCGAAGAACAGCAGACTGCCCATGAGCAAGGCGTTGTCTTCGGATATCAGTATGGCATACAGCATGGCGTAAAGCAGCGCAAGCAGCCCGGCAAAGATACTTGCCCGCAAGCGGCTTTGCAGCAAGGCGCTGATGTAGAACCCGATCACCCCCACGCTGGCTGCCGCGGCGATCATATACGCACCGGCAAAGGCGATATGTTCCGACAAAGACACCAACAGCAGGTAAAAGAAGGTCAGTGCCAGACCCACCAGCAGATACTGCATCGGGTGTAAACGTAAACTTTTCATGATCTCAAATAAAAAGAATGAAATGAATGTCAGGCTGATGAATAAGATGGCGTACTTAACCGAACGCTCGGTTTTTTGATAGATATCCACCGTATTTATCAGTGCTACACCAAAATTATTTTCGGTAAACCCCATGCAACTATTTTCCTGGCAGGATTTGATCAAACGGGGCATGTCACTGGAAAATGACGACATCTTCCAGTGAGCGACAAAACCATCGGCGGTGATTTCCCGGTGGGACGGCAAATATCGCCCGATAAAGCTCGGATTCGGCCAGTTGGCTTGCAGATTCACTGCGGTATTTTTTCCCGCGGGGGAAAACACGATGCTTTCCATGCCTTTCAGGTTAACATCAAACGCAAACTGGTATTGTTCCGCCTTGTCGGTCGCCAATATTGTCAGAGGTACATGGATACCGGTTTCATATTCCGGAATATTTGAACCGGAGCGGAACTCATAGGGTGTGTTATTCCAGGTTAGAATTGGTTGAGCGCTGACACCTCGCACATCACTGACCATCATCGCTAAGTAGGCCTGTTGCCACTGAATAGTGGCGTCCTTCGCCAGACTTAACTCCAGTATCGGGGCGTTATCGAATGTTCCTTTGACCGTCAAATCCGTCGCATAAACCGGGATGCTGTACAAGCCACGCCTGCGTTCTTCGGTGACGATATTGCCATCAATGTTCAAATCGCCAGGTAATATATAGAGTTTTCGGTTTTCCAATACGCTGGTTTCCTGGTAGGTTTTAAGGTTCTCATCCCAAACTCTGGATTTCACGAATTCCTGATAGGGCGCTACCAGTAGCGGACCGAGAAACATCTGTGTTCCAGTCCAACTTGCCGCAATATCGTTACGAACCTGGTCGCGATAAGTGCTGCGTTCCATGACCACGTCTTCGATCATGGACAGGGGAATCATTAACATAATCGCCAATAGCAGGATTACGCCGATCTTGATCGTAAATTGTCTGTTCATCGT
>JAHECY010000214.1 GCA_024641505.1 Gammaproteobacteria bacterium | reverse complement strand
GCATACAGATATCGTGTGACCTATTCTCGACAACAACTGTTTTAACTGCATACTGATTTGTGCCGTGTAAAATCTATTTCATCCAATCGATTTTAAGCCTCCAAAATAACCCAGAGTATTTCGCCCCCTTACTGACTTCTGGACAAAGTAAAACTTTCGATACTCACGATCGAAATAAGTAATGGGTAATAGCTCGATGATCACGATCGAAATTCAGAATGATAATAAGTAATTTGCCGAATATGGAAACTTTCAAAACCACCGGCACGAACATAATTCGTATAAGCTTATCTCATAAATACAGTTCGAACTGTTAGCGCCGCTTTGACTGGTGATAAGAAACTCGCACTTTATTCCGAATATGTTTTCTGTTCTTCCCTGGGGTATTCACCCCATTTCACTTTTTTTTGCACCGAATTAGTCTACTGCGATTGGCGTACTTAACTTGCATGCGAATGTATGTTTCCTACGCCTATAGTGCAAAAAATGGAAGCACTGCACCGAAGGCAAAGACGACGAACGTCAAAAGGCGAAATAGATCTAATGCAATATTGTTGTTGTGAGGTTAGTTATGTACAAGAGTAAGCAGTTGATCAGGGTAACTCTGACCGTAGCTGCGCTTGTGTGCACGTCAGCGCATGTTTATGCAGATCAGCAATACACGCCGGAGCAAACGGCGGAAAACAATCAAGGCCAAGCGACCAATCAAAGACACCGGCATAAAATGCCGCATGACGCTCGCAGAGCAGCGGCCGACAGGCTCAAGTCAACGCACCAGGCAGAACGCGCCAAAGCGTTGGAAGACCAGGTTCAACAACAGGGTAAACACGCGAACCGTGGAGGTGGCATATGAATAACCGCCTCATCAAACTAGTTCGTCAAGCGACGTTGATGGCCGGTGCGGCCGCGCTCACAGGCTACGCGCTGGGCGCGGTAAATCCGCCACCCGGCGTCGGAGAAGTACCGGATTATTTCGGCGTGGTTCCTAACTTCGCCACCAGTCCGCAACCGATTCTGACGACGGTCGTTATTACCGACTTCAGCGGTAACGGCTCAGGAGCGGTGGCTGCGGCGACCACTTATGACTACAGTCTCGACGCACAAACCGATGGCATTGTGGATGTTCAGGTGCTCAACGGCGGCAGTGGATATGACCCTAATTTTACCACTGTCACCATACAGGGCGGTTTAGCCGTATCCAGAGATGCTTCAGTTAGTCCCATCATTGTTAATGGCGTTGTTACCGGTTTCTCCATCGTAGATCCGGGTGCGGGATATGGCAAGGTGCCGATTACCGGTACCGGCTTGCGTAAGTTTGTCGACTCATTACCGTTGCTCAATCAACCCAACAACCTTGGGCAGCAGTTACCGATCGCAGTTCCCGATACCACCACCTTCCCCGGCTCCGATTACTATGAAATCGCAGAAACGGAATACACGCAGAAGCTGCACTCCGACCTGCCGCCCACACATTTACGCGGTTACAAGCAGCTGAACAACTGCGGTACGCCTACACCGGCCCAATGCACCAATCAATACCTGGGACCGGTCATCGTCGCGCAAAAGGATCGCCCGGTTCGTATCAAAATAGTGAACCAGTTGTCCGTCGGCGCTGCGGGCAACCTCCCCATTCCCGTCGACACCACCTACATGGGTTCTCGCGAGGGTGATACCCAGAACCGTACGTCACTGCATTTACACGGTGGCAACACACCGTGGATAAGCGATGGTACGCCGCGTCAGACCATCAAACCTGCCGGCGAAGCGGCTCCAAACAAGGGTGAGACGGTGCGCAATGTGCCGGATATGTGGTTTGATTCGAACACCCATGCAATTATCGCCAGTTGCGCGGGCAGCGTTACTTGCGCGGCGCCCAGAGCCACTAACGATCCGGGTGAAAACGCCCAAACGCTGTATTATACCAATCAACAAACGGCAAGGCTGATGTTTTACCATGATCACGCCGAAGGTATTACGCGTTTGAACGTGTACGACGGTATGGCGGCCGGGTATCTCCTGCAGGACAGCACCGAACTAAGCATGGTGCATGACCAGACCAGCAATCCGACCGGCGTACTGCCGGTGGATCAGATTCCGCTGGTAATCCAGGACAAAACCTTCGTACCGGACAACACCACGCCGATCATGAATTTCTACGGTCCTTTTGCCTCCCAGCTCAATTCGCAAGACCCGACTTGGCAATGGGGCAGCGGCGAGCCGGCGCCTGAAGTTAACGGTAACGGCGACCTTTGGGTCCCGCATGTCTACATGACCAACCAGAATCCAGGCGATATCTCCGGAGCCAACGCCATGGGACGGTGGGACTACGGCCCCTGGTTCTGGCCGCCGTTCGTTGGACTGCAAAACGGGCCGGTGCTCAATCCGTATTATGATGCCAGCTGCGTATCTTCAACCTCGACCTACTGCGAAGGCCAATACATTCCCGGCACCCCCACTCCATCGGGAACTCCTGAAGCCTTCAATGATACGCCGATCGTGAACGGTACGGCCTACCCATA